>JBDSAR010000238.1:0-3478 GCA_039922035.1 Chthoniobacteraceae bacterium | reverse complement strand
CGATTGCAGCCACACGGGCAGCGAGGTGTTCAGCAGATGATGCGGCCCCGCCCAGATGTAGAGGAACACGAGCGACCAGAAATGCACGATGCTCAGCCGGTATGAATACACCGGTCGCTCCGCCGCCTTCGGCAGAAAGTAATACATGATGCCGAGGATCGGCGTGGTGAGGAAAAACGCGACGGCATTGTGCCCATACCACCACTGCACGAGTGCATCCTGCACGCCGCCGAAGATCGGATAGCTGTGCGTCCAGCTCGTCGGAATCGAGAGATGGTTGACGATGTAGAGCATCGTCACGGTGATGATCGTCGCGATGTAAAACCAGAGCGCCACGTAGAGGCTCGGCTCATTGCGGCGAGCGAGCGTCCAGAAAAAGTTGATCGCAAACACGACCCAGATCAGCGCGACGGCGATGTTGATCGGCCAGATCAGTTCCGCGTATTCCTTTCCGCGCGTCAGCCCGAGCGGCAGCGTGATCGCCGCCGCGACGATGATGAGTTGCCAGCCCCAGAAATGGATCCGAGAGAGAAGCTTCGATGCCGTGCGCGCCTTCACGAGCCGCTGCGTGGAATAGTAGATGCCGGCAAACATCATGTTGCCGACGAACGCGAAGATGACCGCATTCGTATGCAGCGGGCGCAAGCGGCCGAAGGTCAGCCACGAAGTCCCGAAGTTCGCCTGCCACACACCGAGTTGCGTGGCGATGAGCACGCCCACGAGCATTCCCACGATGCCCCAGAAAATGGAGGCGATCATGAACTGCCTGACGGGGCCGTCGTCGTATTCGATTCGTGTTTTCGCGCCAGATGCGGCGCCTGCGGGTGCGGTGATCATTGTTTGATGGTTGGCAAAGGTGTGGGTTCTGCGGCGTCAGGCTCGAGGGGCATGAGCGCGTCGCGTTCATTGAAGCTGCGCGGGTCGCACGCCGACGCGATCCACAGGATCACGAAGGAACCCGCGAGCAGCAGTCCGACGAAAATGGTGAGCGCGAGGACGTTCATCCGCGAACTCCCTCCACCGGATAGAGACGGGATTCCGCACCGCTCACGGCGGGCAACGCCGCTGTGCTGGAAACGGAAGGCGACACTGTCGCGTGAACGGCACGGAATGCCGTCTCTTTCTGGGGAGGTGCCGCGCCCTTGTCACCACAGCGGCATTGCCCGCACCCGGCGCACTTGCCGGGATCGGGCTCGGAGTTGACTATTCGTGTTTCCAGCACACGGATACTTTCGCGCGCCGTGCGAAACCGCGCTCACCTTTGTTTGTGCAGGATTCACCGTCTGTTGCGTTGCGCCGAACACTCCTTGCTGCTACTTGGAGCACTGTGAGTGGAACGGAAAACACAGTCGTCGCAGAAAAGCTTTCAGAGTCGCAAATCCTGCGCGACTACGAAGCGGCGTTTTCCGGCGCCACCGGGTTGCCGATGAAATTTGCACCCGCCGGAAAAAAGCGCGCCGGAATGCGCGGCAGTGCGAAGGCCAACGAATTTTGCACGCAAATGGCCGAGAGCGAACCGGGCTGCCGCCTGTGCGTGGACATGCAGACGAATCTCGCAGCCGCCGGAGCCGACGGCACGACGCACAGCGAGACCTGCCTGGCCGGCCTCACGGATTCCGCCGTCCCGGTGCGTGTCGGGAACAAAGTGCTTGGCTATCTCCAGACGGGGCAGATCGCACTGAAAAAACTCACGCCCGCCAATTTCAAACGCGTCACCGAGTTCCTAAAAAAGGGCGGTGCCGACGTGGATTGGAAAACTCTGGAGCAGGCCTACTTTGGCACGCGTGTCATTGACCGAAAGCAATACGACGCCGTCCTCCGCCTGCTCGAAATTTTCGCCGGCCACCTCTCGCTCGCAGCAGAACAGATCGCCACGCGGCAGATGCACGCCGAACCGCCGCTCGTCTCACACGCCCGCGAGATCATCGAGGAGCGCAGCGGCGAAGACCTCCCGCTCACCGAAATCGCGCGCAGCGTGCACGCGAGCACATTCCACTTCTGCAAGACCTTCAAGCGCGCGACGGGCATGACTTTCACGCAGTACCTCTCAATGATCCGCATCGCGAAGGCCAAGAAGCTCCTGTCGAATCCGCAGGCACGCATCTCCGAGGTCGCCTTCGAGGCCGGCTTCGCATCGATCACGCATTTCAACCGCATGTTCCGCCGCGTGACGGGCCAGTCGCCGACAGATTTCCGGCGGGGGATCGCTCCTGCGTAGGAGCCAAGTTTCTGACGCTGCGCCCGGTCTAAGGCGCAGATTGGGCCGCGGCATCAGACGCCTTGACCCGAAGCAGGAAACCCCGCGGCGCCACGGTGAGCATGAATCTTTCGCAGCCGCGGTCGGGCTTGAAATCATCGGTCTCGGCGAGGAATGCATCCACCGCCTCCCATGGGCCGGGACCATGCTCCGGCATCACAGGGTGACCGTTCACAAAGCTGTCCTCCACGACCATGTAGCAGCCGACAGGCACCAGTTCGCGATAGAGCCGCAGCTCCGCCAGCACATGGTCGCGGGAATGATCGCTGTCGAGGATCACCAGCGCCGACGCAGGCTTGCCGGCCAGTTCACGGACGCGTGCGAACACGCCGGGGTCGGCTGAACTGCCGTCCACATAGGTGATCAGCGGGTGCTTCGGGCGCGGCCAATCCTGCTCGTGATTGTGCGGATCAACCGTGATGACCTTCCCGTGGCCGACCAGATCGCAAATTGTGGCAAGAAAAAGGGTGCCGCCGCCGTAACCGGTGCCGCATTCGATGACCACATCCGGCCGCGTACGGGTGATGATTTCCTGATACATGATCAGGTCGCCGGGCGTCTTCGTGATCTGGTAGCCGAGCCACGAGATCCACATCGTGTAGTGGTTGTCCCGCCAGCGGCGGTAGTTCAGCTCGCTGAATTCCCTGATGATTCGCTCTTCCTCCGGAGTCCAGCCCGGCTCGCGCCAAGGCGCCCGGAACGGCCCGGTCGTCGGTGCCGTGGCCACGCGGCGCACAGGCTCCAGTTGCGACATTTTTCGGGCGCGTTTGAGCAGTCGGAAATTGTCGCGCAGCGACTTCAGATATTTGAACATGATTGGAGTGCGGCGAATAGCTTTCCAAGCCCCTCGGGTCAAGGGCCGGAGTCTCAGCACGTCGTCCCGCTCGCGGAACGCGATGCCAAAAAGCGGGAAGTCATCCTGCTGGTTCTGAAAAATGAGAGTGCCTCACCGGCATGGGCCAAATTCGACTTCATCAGTGATATCCACCGGGCAAGCTGCTCTCCTGCGGGCTGCGAAGTTCAGGGCGTTTCAGCACCGCGATTTGCATGACACCGTATGACGCCGCCGCTTCAAAAAAAACCATCTCCTCTCATCTCAAGACCCTCCGGACAGATCCTGCCTTTCAACCGTCATGGCCCTGGAACCCTGCATCTATCAGGGTTCCGCAGAGAGTGGCTGGGCCCGGAATCGAACCGGGGACACGAGGATTTTCAGTCCTC
>JBDSAR010000237.1:0-1593 GCA_039922035.1 Chthoniobacteraceae bacterium | reverse complement strand
ATGAGCTGGCCCGCGCGCACGCTCGCCTCCACATGCAGCCGCTCGGAATAATACACCGCATATTTTTTCCCCGTGCGTTGCACGGCCGCGCGCGCCGCTTCGAGCTGCGCTAGCGTGGTGAAGGGCGCCTTGTCGGTGAAGTAATCCTTGCCCGCGTCGAGCACGCGGCAGCCGAGCGGCCCGCGATCACTCGGCACGGCGGCGCTGGCGACGAGTTGCACATCCTTTTGCTCCAGCACCTCATCCATCGAGCGAAGCGGCTGAGCCGCCGGATATTTTTCACGGAATTTCTCCACCTTCGCCGCATCGGGATCAAAGACGTAGCGGCACTCGCCGCCCGCCTCGGTGAGCCCCTGGCACTGGCCGTAGATGTGGCCGTGATCGAGCGCCGCCGCCGCAAAGACAAACTCGCCCGGCTTCACGACCGGCGAGGGTTTGCCCACGGGGGCGTAATTCATTCCGTCTGATTTTTGATGTGCCATGTCGTGTGCAGAAAACGAAACCGCTGAATCTACGCTGGCAGATACGGCGCGAGGATTCCGACGACCTCCTCATTCCGCCGCCAGTCGGAAAGGAACAGTGCCCTCGCCGTGTCGAGTGCGCGAGCGAGCGTGCGCAGCGCGGTGTCGAATGGCGTGTGCGGCGCGAGCGTCGGCGCATCCGCGAGATCGCGGCAGAAGGCCTCGGGCGAGCGTCCTGGAAAAAACGGGAGGATGGACGCGAGCACGCGTGACCAGACTTCCAGCGGAAGTGTGCCTGCGACGACCGCGGCGTCGCCTTCCTTCGACGGGCGGATGAGATGCTGCGGTCCGAGCGTGGTGAGCCAGCGCTCGTCGGCTTTCAGCAGATCGAGGATGCGCGTTTCCAGCGGTGCTTCCGTATTTTCCGCACCCGCGGCACGCAGCAGGCTGAGCGCGGTGTCGAGGATGATGGGCAGCGTGAGGTCCGAGCCCGCGTAAAGCAGGCGCAGCGCGAGCACGCCGAGCGCGTAAAGATCGCACGGGCTGCTGAGCGGCTGGAGAACCTCGAATGGAACCTGGCTGAACGGAATCCCCTCGTAGCTGCGCAGCGTCGCGGTGCGCGCCTCGTCGAAATTCAGCGGGATCGTGCGGAAGGCCGCCTCGCCCGGAGCCATCGCGGTCTTCGTGTCAATGTAGCCGATCAGCTCGACGCTGCCCGCGTCCTTCATTGGCAGGCGCAGGCGCAGCAGTTCGTTCGGCTGCACGCTCAGCCGTTCGTGCGAGGAGAGCGTGCCTTCGAGCGCGATGCCGCCCTCGGCGGGGGAAAGTGTGCGGCGGATGCGGACATTGCCGATGCCCGCACGCGGCACGCCGAGTTCCTCGGGACGATAGATGGATGCTGCTGGCGGAACGCGGCTCGCGAAGTAGCGCGCATTGCTCGATGGAATATCCAGCGCGACCGAGTCGCCAGGGCGCACGAGTGAAACCCGCGATGCCCAGCAGAACGGGAGATTCCCGCCGGTCGCCGCGAGGCTCACGCGCAGGCTGTCGGGCGTGACATTCAGCAGCGGCAATCCCGTGCGCCGCACTTCGTCCGCGACGGCGCGCACACTTTGATCCACGAGCAGGAGCT
>JBDSAR010000236.1:0-6246 GCA_039922035.1 Chthoniobacteraceae bacterium | reverse complement strand
CTCCCGCCACTGGTCGCGTCCGCATTTTTTCTTGCGCGCATGGCGGAGGTGTTCACGAAGCGCGAGGTCGTCTCCGGGAAAAAGCAGGAGAGCATCACGTTCCGGCTTTTCATGCTGTGCGGCATCCTGATTCTGGCCGGGGGGCTGGCCGAATTTTTTCTTCGGCACTCGGTGCTGTGGTGGCCGACGTTTTCCATCGGGTGCGCGTGCTCGCTTGCTTCCTTCGCGATCCGGCGCTCGGCGATCCGCTCGCTCGGGAAATTCTGGAGCCTGCATGTGGAGATGCGCGAGGGGCATGAGTTCGTCAGCACCGGGCCTTTCGCCCATGCGCGGCATCCTGTATATTTCTCGATGATCCTGGAACTGCTCGGCATCGGTCTCGTCCTGAATGCGTGGATCGCGCTGGCGATCGTTTTCGTGATTTTCACGCCGACGCTGATCGCGCGCGTGCGCATCGAGGAACGAGCCTTGCTGGAGAAATTTGGTGATGCCTACAAAACCTACATGCAGAGCGTGCCTGCGATCGTGCCCCGGATCAGCGCATGGAGGAGGTCATGAGCGCTGACTCGACTAGGCGCGTCGTCATCACCGGCCTCGGAGTGATCGCGCCCAACGGGTCGGACCTCCCTGACTTTTGGGGGAGCGTTGTCGCCGGGAAAAGCTCGGCCGGGCCGCTCACACGGTTCGACGCCAAGGACTCTCCGGTTCACATCGCGTGCGAGGTCCGTCGTTTTGATGCGGCCAGCTTCATGGACGCGAAAGTCGCCAGGCGGCTGGATCGGTCGATCCATTTTGCCGTCGCAGCGGCGATGAATGCAGTGAAAGACGCTGGGGTGAAGCTTGACGAAATCGATCCGAGCCGCGTGGGCTCGGTCGAAGGAACCTCCGTGAGTCATCTGGCCGCCGCGTCGAAGGCGGAAATAGCGTATCAGGAGCGTGGCTACAAAGGGATCAGCATGTTCCAGATGCTGAATGGATACACCGGAGGCGGTGCCGGCGAAGTGGCGGCGGCACTGGGCATCAAAGGCCATGCGGTGACGCTGAGCAGCGGCAGTGCGAGCGGCAATGACGTGATGGGCTATGCTTCGATGATGATCCGCGATGATGAAGCGGACGTGATGATCGTGGGAGGAGCCGAAGCCCCGATTCAGCCGCTGGTCTGGGGAGCATTTTGCCAGAGCCGGGTGATGACTCGCGCGACCGGCGATCCCGCTGCCGCGATGAAGCCGTTCGACGTGGCGCGAAGCGGTTTCGTGCTCGGCGAAGGAGCCGGTTTCGTCGTGATGGAAGAACTTGGACATGCGGTTTCGCGAGGTGCCCGCATTTATGCCGAAGTCCTCGGTCATGGCCGCGCGTGCGAAGCGTTTCATCCGGTGGCACCCGAACCGAACGGGATGGGCGTTGTGGCTGCCATTAAATCCGCCTTGAGGCGGGCAAGAATCGATGTTTCGGACGTGGACTACATCAACTGCCACGGCACGGCGACCGAAATTAACGACCTCGCGGAATCGCGGGGCATCCGGACCGTGGTCGGGCAGCATGCGCGGCGTCTCGCTTGCTCATCCACCAAGCCGATCACCGGTCACTTGATGGCGGCGGCCGGGGCGGTCGAAACGATCATCACGGCACTGGCCATCTACCATCAGGTCATCCCGCCGACAGCGAACCTGCAAACGCCTGACCCAGAGTGTGGCTTGGATTTCGTGCCCGGCACGGCGCGCCCCTATCCGATTCGGACGGCGTTGAATCTGAGCAGCGGGTTCGGCGGGAAAAACTCCTGCCTTGCCTTGAGGCGATGGCGTCCCAGAGAGCAATGACGTACTTCCAATACGCCCCGCTTCTCGGCGCAATCCTCAATTTGGTCCTGTCGGTCTTGGTCATGTTCAGTGACCGCCGGTCGCGATTGAACCAGGTGTTCTTCGCTTGGGCCGTGTGCATCACGATCTGGAATGCCGGCACATTCGGCCTGTTCCGCGTGGGGAACGAAGCCGACGCACTCCACATTGCACGCCTGATGCAGTACGGCGTCATCTTCCTGCCGGTGACGATGCTCCACATGACTCTCGAGCTATGCGGCTACAAGGCGCCTCGCACGCTTGCGCTGCTGTACCTTGCTCATTTCGGATTTGCCGTGATGAACTGGTTCGGATTCTTCATCAGCGGCGTTCGCGATTTGGGCTATGCCTACTATTCTGTCGCGGGCATCGGCTTCAGGATATACTGCGTCCTTTTCACCCAGACTTGGGTTTCCCTCATCGTGCTGTGGAAAAAGCGGCGGTCCCTCCCACCGCAACAACGCTCAAGATTCAATGGCATCGCTGCGGCGCAGACCGGAATCCTTGTCCTGGGTTCCAATGACATCCTTCCGATTCTCGGACAATACGAATATCCCCTGACGCATGTGGGAATCCGTCCGTGGGGTAGTCTTGCGGCGGCGGCCTATGGAGTCATGGTGGCCTATTCTGTTTTTCAGCACCAGTTGCTTGATGTCCGTTTCACGCTGGGCCGATGGAGCGCATTTATTGTCCGTTTCCTGTTCCTTGCGCTCATCGCGGTGGTGCTGGAGCTGACGGTCGCGACATTTGCGCCGAAAGGAGAGATGACGGGGTATGCCATCATCTCCTCGATCACGGTCATCATCGTCTCCGCACTGCTCGCTTCATTACTTTTTCCCAAACTGCTCGGTGGCACCGCCGAGATGCTCGAGCGCAAACTCATGGGCGATCTGTTCGAGTATCAGGACAAGGTCCGCGCCTTCATCGAGCGGAGCCGCTGGCATACGGATCTCGATACCCTGCTCGCCGACCTCCACACCCAGCTCATCAACTCCCTCGGTGTCCGCGGCTATTCGCTCGTCCTGCGCGACGAGACGAACCGCGCGTTCAGCGTCGTCCGATCCCATCCCGGCGACACCTCCAGCCGGCTCCCGGAACTCGGGACTGAATCGCCGATTTTTCAATTTTTTGCCGGAACCGATAAGACCTTCCTGTCGCTCGCGCCCCGCAACCTCCACGACAGAGAGCCGCTCGAAGCAGCAGCCAGGGAGCAGATCAAGGCCCTGCCAGGCGTGTTTGCCTTCCCGTTCATGTTGGGCCAGCAGCCTTTGGGTTTCCTCGTCGTGGACGAAAAAGGAGGCGGCAGACCTTTCACGAAGACGGATATCCAGCTTTTGATCGAACTTACGACAAATATAGCACTTGTAATCAATCAGGTTTCTCTCAAAGATCAATTGCTCCAAGCAAAAGAACTCGAACTTCTCGGACGAATGTCACAAGGGATGGCCCACGATCTCAACAACCTCACGACGCCAGTATGGACATTGCTGCAGCTTCTGACTGAGGGCGTCTCCGTCGAGACGCTGCGCACGGACCTCGCGCCGGTGGCCATGCGGAATATCCAGACGATGCGCGAATACATCCGCGAGGCGCTCTTCTTTTCCGAAAATCTCCGGCCCGACTTCCATCCCTGCCGCCTTGATACGCTCGTCGAGGAAGTCGTTGATTTTGCACGGGAGAATCGCCGCAAAGACAAGGATATCGCCTATATGCTCCAGCTTTGCGGAGAGATTTCCGTGGAAATGGACAGCGTCCTCATCCGGCGCCTGCTCAGCAACATCATCGCAAATGCCGTGGATGCCTCCCACCCGAAGGGGCGGATTGAGATCGAAATCGTCCGCCTGCGGAAGACCGATCTGGATCGCGACTGGTTCCGCGTCCGCGTGACCGACCACGGCACCGGCATCCCTGCGGAGAACCTTCACCGGATATTCCAGCCCTACTGGTCCACCAAAAAGACCGGCGACGAAGATCGCGGCTTCGGGCTCGGCCTCGCCATCTGCCGCAAAATCGCCGCACTGCACGGGGGCAGTCTCGTCCTTTCCAGCGAGCTTGGGAAAGGCACGGTCGTGAATCTCGATCTGCCGAACCGCTACAAGCCCCCGAAGGTTCACCGCCCTTTAGCCCTCGTCCCCGTGAAAGCCTGACGGAATGCATACCGTTCTCGTCATCACCGCGCAGCCGTCCTTCGCCGATTCCATCGAGGTGGCGATGGATCCGGGCGCTTACCGCGTCATCACCAAGGAGGACACCGCCGCCGCCGCCTCCCTCCTCGGCAGCAATGCCGTGGATGCGATCATCCTCGATCTGGAAAATGCGAATGCGATCGCGACACGCTCCATCGTCGAGATCCGCTCGCTCGATCCCGACTGCCCGCTGATCGTCTATGCCGGAGCCGGCTCGAGCGCGTGGGAGGAGGAGGCCTATCTTCTCGGTGCCGCGCACGTGCTTGAAAAGCCCGTGCGTTTCAAGCTCCTCCAGTACCTCCTCGGGCGCATGCTTGCCGGGAACGCGCCATTCGGCGACACCGCAGTGGTCGCATCGGCAGCTCCCGCGCTGATCCACAGTGCGCCGTACGCGTCCCGTCGCGGGCTGGATGAGCTCCGCCATTTTTCCTCCCTCCTCGTCCACAGCCTGAATGTCCGCGAACTCATTCGCGACGCCGTCCAGCAGCTCCGCGAAGCCCTGGGCGTGAACCGCGCCGCCGTCTTTCTCCGGAAGGCCAGTGCGCTCGCCACGGACGGCGCGCCTTCCAGCGACGACCAATGGCTGCGTCCCGCCCATACCATCGGGCACGATCCCGCGCTCATCGAGCACTTCCCGCTGAGCATTTCCACCGGCCTCGGCCGGCATCTCACGAAGCATGGCCGCATCCTGCGCGCCGACAGCGCCGAGGTGCGGGGTGATCGCGAGATCAGCCGGGAATTCCACACCCTCGGCAGCGCCATCGCGCTCCCGATCAATGACCGCGAGGCCCTCGTCGGCACGCTCCTGCTCGACGAACGCATCACCGGCGGCACTTTCTGCGACGAGGAACTCGCCCAGCTTTTCCACTGGCTCGAGGAACTCGGCGTCGCCATCCGCAACTGCTGGCGCCACGAGCAGCTCGCCGCCACCCACGGGCTCATTGATGACATCCTCGGCGGCCTCGGCAACGGGTGTGTCGTCGTTGGCTCGAACTGCGGCATCCTCCACGCCAACCCCGCCGCACTCCGCCTCATCGCGCCGGATCGCACCGGATCGCGGCAGCTCGATTTCGCCGAGATCCCGCAGCAGATCGGCAGCCTCATCTTCCAGGTCATCCAGAGCGGCAGTCCCGCCGCGCCTTTCAAATGGGTGCCTCCTGTGCGGCCGGACATCTCCTGCCGCGTCACGATTCACCCGTTCACCGTCGGCAACAGCCAGCGTCCCAATGCCGCGCTGCTCGTCCTCGACGACATCACCGAGCACGAACGCGCCACTCGGCTCGAAATCGAAGCGGGCAAGCTCCGCCTCGTCCGCCAGATGTCCTGGCACCTCGCGCACGAGATCGGGAACGCGGTCACGCCCGTCTCCACGATGCAGCAGCTTCTCGACATCCAGGGCGACGACGCCGAGGTCCGCAAGGAACTCAGCGGCGTCCTCGGCAGCAGCGTCAAGCGCATCATGCGGCTCACCCAGCAGATGACTTTCCTTAGCCGCGACTGGGATGGAAAATCCGGCGACACGGTGAAGCTCACCGATCTCATCGAAGGCGCCAGCCTGGACGCAGGCACGTACCAGACCACGAAAGGCAAGCTCGCCCTCAACATGGAAAAATCGAAGACTCCGTGGAAAATCGTCGGCGACACGAAGGCGCTCCGCCACGCATTTTCCGAGCTGCTTATCAATGCCGTGCAGGCGAACCCCGACAATCCCACCATCACCATCCGCATCGCCGAGGCGACCTCAGGCGGGAAACCCGGCGTCGCCGTCGAGTTTCAGGACACCGGCACGGGATTCACGCGTGAAGTCGCGGAGCGAATCGGCGAGCCCTTCCAAAGCACTCGCAGCGTCGGTCTCGGCCTCGGCCTCTCCGTCTCGCGCAAGATCATCGAGAGCCACCGCGGCAGCATCGAGATCCCGCACCCCGACAAAAGCCCCGGCATCATCCGCGTCACACTCCCGCTGCCCGAGCCCGGCGCTAACTGAGTGCCGGGCGTTGCAGGTCAATCGCATCAAACGTCCTTCGTTTTGAAGAGTGAAAGTTCAGAGCAGCGGGAGGCACCTGCGGCGGCCTCAACGTTAAACTCCAAACGCTGAAGGTTCGTAAGCGTCCGCCGGAGCGCCGATTGACAGAGTTTTGCTGCGGCTCTGATGCGGGAGCGCAGATGTCAGAGATCGATGGGCTATGACCTCTATGCTGTGGCGCGCAGAACGACTTGCTGTGGCG
>JBDSAR010000235.1:0-4547 GCA_039922035.1 Chthoniobacteraceae bacterium | reverse complement strand
TCGTCGTGGCCGATGGCTATGAACTGAATCTCTTTGCGTCGGAGGCCGAGTTTCCCGACCTGAAGAATCCTGTGCAGATCGCCTTCGATGCGCGCGGGCGGCTCTGGGTGGTTACGATGCCGAGCTGGCCGCACACCGTCCCCGGCTCGGTGCCGCACGATAAGATTCTCATCCTCGAAGACACCGATCACGACGGCAAGGCAGACAAGCAAACGGTATTCGCCAATGGCCTCGATGCGCTCGACGGCATCGCCTTTCATCAGGATGGCGTGATTGTCTCCGCACAGCCGCGCCTACTGCTGATGCGCGATTCAAATGGCGACGGACGCGCCGACCAGACGCGCGAGCTGTTGCGCGGCGTGGATGTCACCGACTCGCACCACGGCGGCATGATCGCGACCGATCCGCTCGGGCACGTGATGTTCTGCGACGGCGTCTTTCACCGCTCGCAGTTCGAGACGCCCTTCGGCGTCGTGCGCGGAATTGATGCGACGACTTACCGGCTCGATCCCGCGACCGGCCGCGTGTGGAGCGAGTATCAAACGATGACTCCGAACCCGTGGAAGATCACCTTCGACCGCTGGGGCAGCATTTTTCAAATGTATGGCGGCGGCCACTTTCTCGACGAACTGCAAAACACCTGGACTCCGCTCGGCATCGCGCACGGCTACGGCGAGGCGAAGGTGCTCGACTACGGCAAGGGCTCCGGCGCGGCGGTCGTCTCCAGTCCGAACTTTCCCGACGACACGCAGCAGGGCTTCGTGAGCGCGACGCTGCTCGGGCGATATTTCGTGGCCTTGTCGAAACGAAAGATGGATGGCGGTGCGATCACGGCGGCGGATCGGCTCGATCTTTTGGCGTCGGTGAATGCTGCGTTCCGTCCGGTGGATCTCGCGTTTGGCATGGATGGCGCACTCTACGTTTCAGACTTCTGCAGTTCGATCATCGGCCACGCGCAGCATCCGATGCGTGACCCGCAGTGGGATCACGAGCATGGGCGCATCTGGCGCGTGGTGAACAAGGCGAAGCCGCTCGTGAAGGACTGGCCGCAGATCGAGGGCGCGAGCGTGCCCGCCTTGCTCGCGCTGCTCACGCATCCGCAGGATCTCGTGCGGCAACACGCACGCATCGAGCTGCGCAAGACGGATGCGACCGCGGCGGTGGATGGCTGGATCGCGGCGTTCGATCGCGCGAAGCCGGAGTTTGATCAGGCCGCGCTGGAGGCGTTGTGGATTCTGCACTCCAAAGGCGAAGTGCGTCCCGTGCTCCTCGGCGATGCGCTGAAGTCGAAAGACCCGATGACTCGCGCTGCCGCCGTCTCGCTCATCCGGTTCCAAGCAGACCGGCTCGACGCGCCCGCACTGCTGCACACCGCAGCGGCAGACGAGCACCCACGCGTGCGCATCGCCGCGCTGAATGTCATCTCGCACCTCCGCCCCACGATGCCGCAGGTCGAACACGCGCTGCATTCGATAAAGGCCGACGAGCCTGCGTTGAAGCGCATGTTGGATTCGCTCAAGGCAGGCACCAAAGCCGCGAAAGGTCGCAGCCTCCCCGTGCTGGAAGTCGCCAAGGAAACACAGCTCACCCAATGGCTGCGCGACGGCGCACCCTTTGACCCGAAAGCCAAAGGCAAACCCGACGGCGTCTTCCGTACATTCGCTGACGTCGCCACCGCACAGCCCGCGATCCTCGCGCTGAAACACGGCTTCCTCGACGTGAACGTGAACGGCGTGCAACTCCTCTCCAGCGACACAACGTGGAGCACCGAACAGCAGGTGCAGCTCGATCTCCGCCCCGGCCTCAACGTCATCGAGATCGCCTTCCGCAAACTGCGCGGCGGCACCCCGCCCGCCATCCATCTCTACGACCCTCTCGGCCAGCGCCTCGCCGGCGTGCGCACCGCAGACGATGCCGCGTCGCTGACCGCCTTCGCCGCCACATGGGACAAAGCCAATGCCGACGCGGGCACCGCGCTGCGCGTGCAGGCCGTGCCGAATCAAATGAAATTCGCGCCCGCCGAACTGCGAGCCAAGGCCGGCGCGACCGTGCGGATCGTCTTCGAGAATCCCGACCTCATGCTGCACAACTTCGTCCTCTGCGCCCCCGGCTCCGCCGAGGAAATCGGCGCCCTCGCCGACGCCCTCGCGACGCAGCCCGACGGCCTCGCAAAAAACTACCTCCCCGCATCGGCGAAGATCCTCCACTCCACGCCACTTGTGCAGCCCAATCAAAAAGCCGAACTCACCTTCACCGCACCCGCCCAGCCCGGCAGCTATCCCTACCTTTGCACCTTCCCCGGCCACTGGCGCATTATGCGCGGCGTGCTCGTGGTGGAGTGAGCCACAATCCGCCCATGAAAAACAGAGGCCGATACTCCTCGCCGCCCTCCTCCTGGCTCCGCTCCCTTCACTCCTCGCCAGTGGTGACGCAACCATGAAAGCCAAAGGCTCGTGGACTGCCGCGCTTCCTGCCTTGAAAATGAAACCATGAACGCAAATCCCGCACCCAATCGCCGTCATTTCATCCAGGCGGGCCTCGCTGCCTCGCTTGGCCTGCCTTTCCTCGCGAAGGGACAATCAGAAGCCGCCGGGAAGCCGGGAATCTTCGATGAACCGCATCGCGAGCTTCCGTTGAACACCGATGCGGATGTCATCGTTTGCGGGGCGGGGCCGGCGGGTGTGGCCGCCGCCATCACCGCGGCCCGCGCGGGCGCGAAGGTGCGGCTCTTTGAGACGCATGGCTCGCTCGGCGGTGTTTGGACGTCGTCGCTGCTCGGCTACCTGTTGGATTTCGACAAGCCGGGTTTCAACGTCGAACTGGTGAAAAAGCTGCGCGAGCGGGATGCCATTCACGGCGAGGGCATGAATGGCATCAGCTATCACCCGGAGGAGATGAAGGTGCTGCTCGAAGAACTCTGCACCGCCGCCGGGGTGAAGGTGCAGCTTCACACGCGCATCGCCGCCGCGCATCGCGACGGACGGCAACTCACGACCATTGTCACGGAATCGAAAAGCGGACGGCAGGCGTGGCGTGCGCCCGTGTTTATCGACACCACGGGCGACGGCGATCTCGGCGCGATGGCGGGATGCGAGTTTGAAATCGGCGAGGCGAAGGCGTGTCCGTGCCAGCCGCTAAGCATGGATGCATTGCTCGTGGTGAAGGATGCGGCGGCGCTTGCGGGCATCATCCACGGCACCGGGAAGGATGCGAAAAACGCGAACGCCGCGAAGGCGGCCTTCCTTGCCGAAATTCGCCGCGCCGGCAGCGAGTCGAGTTACGGTGCGCCGACGCTCTTTCCCATCCGCGATAATCTGCTGCTCGCGATGATGAATCACGAATACGGCGTGAACGCCACCGACGCCGCAGCCGTGAGCGATGCCACCATCCGTGCGCGCGCCGAGCTGCAAAAGATCGTGCGCGGCCTGCGCAAGCTCGGCGGCATCTGGGAAGGCGTGCAGATCGTCGCCACGCCCGAGCAGATCGGCATCCGCGACGGACGGCGCATCAAGGGCCGTTACTTCGTGAACCAGGGCGACCTCACCGCCGGCGCGCGCCATGAAGACGCAGTCGTGCGTGCCACTTTCCCGGTGGATATCCACGCGCTCTCCGCCGAGCACAACAAAGACAAGCCTTACACAAACGCCGGGGTAAAAATGAAGCCTTACGACATCCCACTGCGCGCCCTCATCGCCCGCGACGTGGATGGACTGATGATGGCCGGTCGCTGCATCAGCGGCGACTTCATCGCGCACGCCAGCTACCGCGTCACCGGCAACGCCGTGGCCATGGGCGAAGCCGCCGGAGCTGTCGCTGCCATCGCCGCTCAGACGAAACGCGCTCCGCACGACGTGCCGTGGGGCGAAGGTCAGGCCGCGGTCGTGAAAGCGCGAGCCAAAGCATGATCCCACTCCGTCATTTGAGGCGGCTGCTTTAATATCGCGTCCAATTTCATCGCCATAGAACCTTCTTTACTCGGCACCATGAAACCCATCCTTCTCCTCCTCGCCCTCCTCTCATTTCTTCGCGCTGCCGAGAAAGCAGACGTCATCGTCTATGGCGCGACACCGGGCGGCTTTTGTGCGGCGATCGCGGCGGCGCGTGAAGGTGCCTCGGTCATTCTGCTGGAGCCGACGGCGCATGTCGGCGGCGTGAACACGGGCGGGCTGTGCTTTAGTGACTCGAATCAAACGGTGCGCTCCACGGTGTGCGGGTTGTTTGAAGAGTGGCATCAGCGCATTGAGCAAGACTATCAGCAGCGCGGGGTGGAGCTGCCGTACACGGTGGCGAAGAAGGATCACACCTTCTGGACTTATGAGCCGCATGTGGCGGCAAAAATCACGCAGCAGATGCTCGATGCAGCCAAGGTGCGGGTGCTCACGAAGCGGGTGCTGACGAAAGTGATCAAAGACGGCACACGCATCACGAAAATCACGACGAGCGGAGGCGACTTCGCGGCCAAAGTGTTCGTCGATGGCACCTATGAGGGTGATTTGATGGCGGCGGCAGGTGTGAGCTGGACGATTGGTCGCGAGGGGCGGAAGGAG
>JBDSAR010000234.1:0-5391 GCA_039922035.1 Chthoniobacteraceae bacterium | reverse complement strand
CCGCTCGTGTCCCGTGCGAAATCCAAGACTAGGCATGTCGAAGTAGCGAAAATGCACGCTCTCCGCCGGCAGGGTCATGTGAAGATCGACCGTCCGCGGCTAGTCTTTCCGCGTGATGGGACGGAAGAGATGGTCATCGAGACATGCGTGAGTCACGGCCGAGAGTGATTTCATGGCAACTTATACTCGGCCCGCCGCGCGCAGCCGGCTTTCCATCCGCCTGGCATCTGCTGAGCGGCGCAATCGTCGGGCGGGACTGTCTCTATGCGGTCAGGGGTTGGGGGATGCAGCGATGGACCTTGTCGCACCATCGGTGAAAAACGTCCCTGGCAAGATCAGAGGCTTCGGTGGAATCAACGTGTTCGCGATCCACTTGTTTGGGTGGCAGCCACGGAGGCACAATTTTTTCCTCCAGATGTGTGATGTCCACCGGATGGAGATAGCTATCGAGAGTCACAGTTAGGGCGCCGGCTGTCGCGTCGTAGGACGCATGCCCCGTTGCGAATACCTCATATTCGTCCTTGCCCATCGCAGTGCGCCCTAGGGATGAAGTCAGATCAAGATTGGATTGCATGTCGAATAACCTTCCACACTCCGGAAACGAAAGCGAACTCGCATTTGTGGCCGCGGACAAGTTTACCGTGCTCTGGAGAAATGGAACTCATGCAGACCGCGGCGCAGATGCTGGTGCCTGACGCACCGCAGAATCCCCAGCGGACGCGGCACGCTCTGAAGAAGGATTTCCGGCCTACTTATCGCAGGATTAAAGAAGACCATATTGTTCCGCCTTTGCCTTCAAGTCCCACAGAAAACCGTCTAGGTAACCGACCCATCGCTCAAGTTCCTTTCCTTCAGCATTCAGAGGGATCACGATCAGCCATCCCTTTATGTCGAACTATGTTTTCAGCTTCTCGTTTTGCTCGGCAACTTTCCCGGGCAATTCTTTTTCTTTGGGAAACCAGCCTCAACGAGAACGAAGTGCTCCTCGGCGTAGCCTTGGAAGTCTTGCCGGCTGAATGCTTCTTTATCCTGACGCTTGCAAACCGCGCACCAGTCGCTTCCCGCAAAGCGGCCGAGCCCAAGTTTCTTTTGCGGTTTCGTCTGCGTGAGCGCGCTTCATCATTATTCGTCCACCCGTCAGACGCGGACAGACCGGAGCAGGTGATGAGGATTCCGCTGACGAAACTGAGGAGGTTTTTCATCCGCCGGGATCGGGACCGCCGATTAGTTACGCGGAAAAACTTTGCAGGTGGAGCTGCGGTTAAGACGACGGCGGAGCCAGACGGTTTGAAAATCGTCGCGGACAGAGATGTCCTCGTCCGAGGATTTGGTAGTTTGTGCTGTTGCGGCGCGGTCGCGCATGGCCGTTCAGGACACGAATAGGATTCTCAAGGCTCGGATGGCAATTTGGAAGGAACGGATGAAAACAGCCGATGCTCCCAGGAAGCCCTTTTCCTTCCGCGCCTAGTTTACCGCAAGTTGGCCGTTGTGCATTTGCTGATTCGTGAAGGCGTCGGCAAGGGCGCGGCGAAGCGGCGCATTCACCACATCAATCTTCGTCCCCACCGGCACCGCGTCGAACAGCCGCATGACGTCCCGCGAACGCATCCGAATGCACCCATAGCTCGCGGGGCGACCGATCAATCGCTCAACGGGCGTGCCGTGAATGTAGATGCCGCGACCGTAGGCCCCCGCATTGCGTGCCTCCAGACCGCGCAACCTCAAGATCCGCGTGACAATCGGATCCCGACCCGGCGCGTTCGGTTGGAGGACTTCGCCCGTCCGCACGCGCGACTTAAAGACCGCACCCAGCGGTGCCTGGACTCCTATCTTGGAAGCGATTTCCATCGTCCCGAGCGGGGTCGCGTAGCTGCCTTTGCGGTCGCCCACACCAAACTTCGACGTGGACACGGCAAACCGAGCGACGGTCACGCCGTCCGCAACGAGCGCGAGTGTCTGATCCGACACACTGACGACGATCGAAGTCGAGGCCGATGCTCGGAATGCGAGTCCGATGAGCATCAGGAGACAGCAGGAGCGGACAAGGCGAAGGATGTTTTTCATGTGCAGCCTTGAGAGCAGCCGCACTCGTGCCGCCGTGTGTAAGGACAACTGCTGATTTCTGACGCGGAAAACTACCGAGCCCTTTGCACTTGGAGAGGCAAGGATTCGATGCGTCTCGTTTTGGATTTATCCGCAGGATCGACGGATGATTCGCCACGTCACCATCGAACAGGATGACGATTGTGGTGCTGCCCTACCCGGCTCATGCGCGCCAGTCTCACAGCCATGACGAGCTCGCACGCAGGGTATCGATCCGGCTTCCCGACGATCCGGCTTCCCGAATGAACATTGGCGCGGGAAATGCGTCCAAGATGATGCAATGAATGAGAACAAATTCCCAATTGAGTTCATCGGTGGAAGCCAAGACGGAGATGTGATTGAGGCGACGACTGCACCAGATCACCTTCAAATCGTCGTGGGTGAAATGAAGGAGCTCTACGAACGGCAGAACGACGAGCCGCCGTTTGTTTACGTGCAGATCGGCTACGCGGGAAATGAGACTTGGAAGTGACCCGGCACGCTAAACACGCAAGTTGAGCATGAACGTGGCGCTACATTTCGAGAGGGCGCGATCAAAAAGCCGTCACGCACACGGTCACAGTTCCAAGCAGTCGCGATGTCCTGGCCATATGAAGGCCATAAAGCGAATAGTTCAAACAGACGGGGTAATCAGAGGCGGCTCATAAAATAGTTTTGGAGCCACCACCAAGCCAGCGCACGAGCACATCCCGGCAGGAGCGCATCAGATCTACGTGAAGGATGGATGTGCCGGAGGCCGCTGGGAAGAGGCTGAACGTTTGCATCAGTTCTCGTGGATCAGCTCTGCGAAAGGATAGTTCTCTCCGAGTTATTGACCCGGCAACAAAACAGATGGCGAATTGTTTTTAATCGTAATCCTATTCCTAGTCCCAATCTCCCTGCCCGGAACGATTAAAATTAGGACTAAGAAAGAGACTGCGTTCTGTCTGGCCGCCGGAGTAATAGTGAAGAAAGGTTGTCGGTTTTGGCGTGAAACTTAGATTTGGCCATGAACATGCAGAAAAACTGATCAAGCATACGGCCAGACCTCCGAGATGGGCCGATGAAGGTGAGAGATGAAAACCCAAAAGCGCATAGTCCCGGTGGATAGCGACACCTTTGAAGACGTGGAAAACGCGCCCGGACCAAGGACCAAACCCACGCACGAGGAAATTTCCGCCCTAGCACACAAGCTTTACGAAGAAGCTGGGTATCCAAGTGGTTGCGCAGAAATGCATTGGCGTGGCGCAGAACATCTTCTGTATCAGCAATCCTTCGACCGTTGATGAGATTGGGATGCAAAGCCCACGATTCCAAACGCCCAGATTTTCAAACAGTGCCGATTCGAGATGAACCCCCAACCGAATGTTTCAGATGACCTCCGACTACTACAACTGCTCCGATTCCGTTTCTGCACCACCCTTCGCATTGGGCCTCAGCAGCAAGGCCTCCCAGGAGCAAATCTCAAATGGGGCTCAACAGCTCTATGAAGAGGGAGGTTGTCCCGATGGTTGCGCAGAGGCTCATTGGCACGAGGCTGAGCGCCGATTGAACCAGAAGGCGTTCGTCCTCGTGTAAATGGGGCGGGGTGAACATGCGGTGAGTCCAGTGGCATCGCTTTGAGCAATGGCGACGGCGCATCCGCCTTGTCCCTCCGTGCCAATCCGCTCAAGAGCAGCTCAGGACGAGAATCTGCGCGGCGAGGATGCGGGCAAACATCGTGAGGGGATAAACGGCGGCGTAGCTGACGGATGGCGCATCGGATTTGCTCACGGCGCAGGCGAAGGCGAGCGCGGGCGGGTCGGTCATGCTGCCGGCGAGGAGGCCGCTGATGGTCATGAAGTTGAGCTTCTTCACCGCGCGCGCCCAGATGCCGACGGCGAGCAGTGGAACGATCGTGATCACAAGGCCGGCGGCGAACCACATTGCGCCGCGGCCGCTCATGACGGTCGGGATGAAGTGTGGCCCGGCCTTGAGCCCGACGCAGGCGAGGAAGAGCGTGATGCCCAACTCGCGGAGGGCGAGGTTCGCACTCGGCGGCATGCGGAGCAACATCGGGCCGATGCGCCCGGCGCGGCTCAGGAAAATGGCGAGGAGGAGCGGTCCACCCGCGATGCCAAGCCGCACGGGCAGCGGGATGCCGGGGATGCGCAGCGGCAGCGCGCCAGCCACGATGCCGAGGGCGATGCCGAGGAAAATCGGGACGAAATTGGTGACATTCAGAGCCTCCTGGGAGTTGCCGAGCAGCGCCGTGGCGCGATCGAGGCCCCGGGCGCTGCCGACGATTCGCAGCCGGTCGCCGAATTGCAGGCGAGTGTCGTCGTGCGCCGTCATCTCGACATCACCGCGCTGCACGCGCGTAATCGTGGCGGCCTCGATCAGGTCCAGCGTGAGGTCTCCGATGGTGCGGCCGATGACGCGCGGCTGTGTGACCGACACGATGCGGAAATCCACGTCGCCCAAGGTGCGCATCAGATCGGTCTCGACCCGCACACCCACCATTTTTTCAAACTGCTCCAGGCCGTGCGGCGTGCCGACCGCGAGCACGCAGTCGCCGAGATGGAGCAGTGCATCCTCCTTCGCGAGGACCACCTCGCCATGGTTTGCCGGCAGGATGCGCGAGATCACGACAACCGTCTCGAGGCGGCCCAGAATGTCGGCGATGCAAAGGCCGTCGAGATTCTTGTTCTCGATCAAAAAGCTCGCGCGGACGAGAGGCTCGGAGCCGCCGCGCAGGGCCGCGGCCTCGCGCTCTGGCGAAATGCGGAACATCACCCGCAGCAGGAGCAGGACGGTGATGATGCCGATGACTCCGCCGGGGTACGTCGCGGCGTAGGCGAGCGCCGGGAGCGCGGCGGTTTCCGGCGGCGTGTGGCCGACGATCGCGAGCGTCTGCTGGACTGCGCCGAGCGACGGCGTGTTCGTCGTCGCCCCGGAGAAAAGGCCGAATGCCGCCGGAAACCCGATGCCGCCGATCTTTCCGGCGAGAACCGTGAGCGCACCCCCGAGGATCACGATCACGAGCGCGAGGATATTGAGATGGAGCCCATCCTTGCGCAGCGATGCGAAAAATCCCGGGCCCAGTTGGAGGCCGATCGTGAAGACGAACAGAATCAGCCCAAATTCGCGGGTGAAATCGAGGACGTCGTGCGGAATCGTGAACCCGAAATGCCCGAACGCGATTCCCGCGAAGAGCACCCCCGCCACACCGAGACCGATGCCGCGCACACGCACGCCCGCGAGCAGCAGCCCGGCCGCCGCGACGAGCGAGAGCACAAGGACGGCATTGGCGATCGGCTGGCCGACGAG
>JBDSAR010000233.1:0-4284 GCA_039922035.1 Chthoniobacteraceae bacterium | reverse complement strand
TACAGCGACGACGTAGAGTTTGTCGTCCTGCCTGCCATTGAGGGCGAGATGGGCGTCTTCCCACAGCACGTCCCGCTCATCACCGCGATCAAGCCCGGCGAACTCGTTGCGACGAAGGACGGCAAACAAATCCACCTCGCCGTCGGCGAAGGCTTCGTTGAAATCACCGGAGAAAAAGTCAGCGTCCTCGTGGACATGGCGCTCACCGAGGAGGCGATTGACGAGAAGACCGCCGAGGAGGCCGTGAAGCGCGCCGAGGCCCGGCTCAAGGAAGAGCACATCGGCGACGAGGAAAGCGCACTCGTGCAGGCTGCGATCGCAAAATCGCTCGCACAGCTCCACGTCAAGCGCCGCCGACGCTCGGTGTAGCAGCTACCGCTCGCCTTCAACGGCACGGCGCTCCGGAACTACGCCGGACGGATCGTCACAGCGCAGTACTTGTAGCTCGGCTGCCGCGAATGTGGATCGAACGCGGAATGCGTGAGGCGATTCGCCTCGCGATAGTGCATCGGGACGAATACCTGCCCCGCCCGCACCGTGGACGTAACGAATGCCGTCGCCGTGATGGCCGCACGCCGTGACGCGATGCTGACCTCATCGCCGGCACCGATGCCGAGTCGCTGCGCATCGGCAGGATTGATTTCCACGTAGCAGTTTGCCGGCGCAAGTTTCCGCAGCACGTCGCTCTTGTCCGTGCGCGAACCCGTGTGCCACTGCGCCGACGAGCCACGCCCCGTGAGCAGGATGAAAGGAAAGTCCAAATCCGTCGGCTCAGCCACCGGACGCGGCACGTCGTAAAGCATCCGCGCCTTTCCATCCGGCGTGAAGAATTTCCCATCCTCAAAGAGCCGCCGCTGCTGCGATGGATTTCCATGCGATGCGCCAGAGCCGTTTGAACTATTCGGCATTCCGCGTTCCGCATTCCGCATTTCATCCGTCCACGGCCACTGGATGCCGCCGGCGGCATCAATGTGCGCATAGTCCGCTATTCCCGTGATGTCGCAAGGCTGCCCGCGCGAAATTTCCTTCATGAGTTGGAACGCAGCCTCCGGCGACGACCAGCGTGTGAACATCGTCCCGCAGCCCCAATAGTGCGCGATGAGTTGGAAAATGTGGAAATCCGCGAGGGCCTGACCGGGCGCACGGCTGACTTTTTTCACGAGCCCGATGCGCCGCTCCGAGTTGATCAGCGTGCCTTCCTTTTCCCCCCACCCCGCCGCGGGCAGCACCATATCCGCACGCAGCGCAGTCTCTGTCGTCGTGTACATTTCCTGCACCACGAAGAAATCGAGCTTCTTGATCAGCTCGTTAAAACGGTCCTGATGAATCCACGAGTGCGAGCTGTTCGTCGCGATGACCCACAGCCCTTTGATTTTCCCATCCTCGATCCCCTGCACGATCTGATCATACGCGAGGCTTGGCTGCGCGGCGATGCGGTCGTCGGGAATTCCAAGGACTCGTGCGACCTTCGCACGATGCTCCGCATTTTGAAAATCGTGTCCGCCGAGCAGGCTCGTGACATTGGCGTAAAGACGTGAACCCATCGCATTGCACTGGCCGGTGATGCTGTTCGCGCCGGTGCCGGGCCGGCCGATGTTACCGGTGATCAGCGCGAGATTGATGATCGCCTGCGCGGTGCGCGTCGCCTCATGGCTCTGGTTCACGCCCATCGTCCACCAGAACGAAACGCGCTTCCCTTTCGCGATGGTCTGCGCGAGATGCCACAATTTCTCGACGGTGATGCCAGTCTCCGCCGCCACAAGATCCGGCGTGAAGCGCGTGACAAATTCGGCGAACTCCCCAAAGCCGCTCGTGTGCGCGGCGATGAAGTCGCGCGCGATCCAGCCGCTCGCGATGAGGATGTTTGCGATGCCGTAGAGAAACGTGAGATCGCTTTTCGGCGTCAGCGCGTAGTGCTGTGTCGCCGCCATCGCAGTCTCCGTCTTGCGCGGATCCACGACGATGATTTCCGGGCTGTGCGGATTCCGCATCACGCGCTGCCACATGATCGGGTGCGCAATGCACGGATTCGCCCCGACGAAAACGAGCACGTCACTTTCCTCGAAATCCGCATAGGTGAACGGCGGTGCGTCGAAACCGAACGACTGCTTGTACGCGACATGCGAGGTGGCCATGCACTGCCGCGTGTTAGAGTCGCAATGGACGAAGCCCATGCCGAATTTGAACAGCGCGCCGAGCAGCGCGAGTTCCTCGGTGACGATCTGCCCCGTGGAAAGAAACGCCACGGACTCCGCGCCGTGCTTCGCCTTGATGTCCTTGAAGCGCTCGCAAAACAACACCATCGCGCGCTCCCAATCCACCGGCTCAAGTTCGCCGGTCTTCTCGTTGCGAAGCAGCGGCGTCGTCGCGCGGTCGGGCGCTGCGAGCGGCGTGAGCGCCTCCCAGCCTTTCGGGCACGCCATGCCGAGATTTACGGGGTAGTCCGTCTCCGCACTGAGGTTCACCGCCTTGCCGTCCTTCATGTGGATTTTCAGTCCACACCCCGTGGAGCAAAAGCCGCAGACCATCGTGGTCGTGGAATCGGGCTTCAATTTTTCCGGCACGCGCCCGAGGCCGAAATCGCCCGGATGCAGCACAAGGTCGCGCGTGAGCGGACCATCCCATCTGCGAAATCCGGCGGTGAGCTCTTCGATGACGTGTTTCATGCGAGAGCGGAAGAATCGGTGTCGCGCAAAGGCGCAAAGGCGCAAAGAATTCGCAGGATGCCGGCAGCTTTGCGTCTTCGCGCCTTTGCGTGACTCATACGGCGTTTCCTGGCATCCGCGGCGCAACGACGGCGCGGAAATAATTGTAGCGTTCGAGAAGTTGGGAGCAGAGCGTGCAAAGGAAAGCCAGCGCCGCCCAAAGAGGCGGGAGACCGGGCGCGGTGAGGACTGCGGCAACCGATGCGATCGTCGCGATGGCAAACAATGCTGCGCGAGTGATCGGCAGCCAGCGCATGAGTCGGCCCGTCGTAAGCGCGGAGCGGTGCGTGGCACTGTGCTCATTGTGGAGCGCGGAGAAATGGGCCGCAGTTTCCCACGCAAAGAGCACGGTGCGAATCACGGTCGCACCAATCACGAATCCCGACGCAACCGGCGAATGGAGGCACGCCAGCAACGCACCGCAAGCAGTCGCGCCAAGCACCATCGTTGTTCCGAAGAACTTCGGCATCGTGAGCCACGCGCCCCAGAACGGACGCCGCGTATCCACGTAGATCATCGCCGAGCAGAAAACGCCGAGCAGGCCCGACGCCAGCGAAGCAAACGCCAGCAGCCGCCAGCCCAGCACCACCATGCCGAACGCCGCACCGGCATACATTCCGAAGACCACGATCTCGCGGCTCATCCACGATTTCCGCAGACCCAGAAATGCGCGCCACGCCTTCAGCGGTTTGCCGAGGTGCATCACGCTCACGGCGAGACCGAACTGCAAAACAACGAACGCCGCGATCGCGACGGCGTGCACATTTTCTCCCGCGAAAAACAGCGCGGCGTGCAGGCCGACAGCCATCTGCGTGAGCACGAGCATCGCGACGAGCGGGATGTGCGGGTCTTCGAGACGCAGTGATTTTCCGTCGGCGGCATGCGCGCTCAAGGGACGTGGGCGCGAGGTGCGATAGTTCGTCGTGGGCCGCGTGTAGCTGGAGTCAAACGCCCCAGGCACGAGGCGCGAGCCACTCTGCAAAGTGCTCCCACCTTTCCCGACGACTTCGATGCGGATCGCCTCATTCGGGCAGGCCTGCACGCACGCGGGTGCTTCGCCGACCGCGAGGCGGCTCTGGCACATGTCACACTTCCGCACGATGCCGCGCTTCTTCGAGTATTTCGGGACGTCGTACGGGCACTTCAGCACGCAATACTGGCAGCCGATGCACTGGTCATCGAGGTGCCGCACGATGCCGGTGTCGGCGTCCTTTTCATACGCGAGCACTGGGCAGCCGTTTGCACATGCGGGATCCTCGCAGTGATGGCACGCGCTCGTGACGGTCTGCTGAAATGGCTCGTCCGGCGCGTCGCTGTGGATGAGCCCCACGGTGCGCCACACTTCGCCGTCATCGAGTCCATTGAGCGAATGGCACGCGCTCACGCACGCCTTGCAGCCCGTGCACGCATCGAGGTCCACGGCGAATGCATATTGCTCGCCCGGCTGCGGTCTCTGGAGCGGGATAAGATCGCGATAGTAACGCGCCTGTGTCGGCAGCGCGTTGCGCTCGTGCTTTTCCGCGAAGCGCTCCACCGCGGTGAGATTGCCCTGCTCGGCGAGCAGTTCGTCAATCAGCGT
>JBDSAR010000232.1:0-2891 GCA_039922035.1 Chthoniobacteraceae bacterium | reverse complement strand
GGCGGGAAAAGGGAGCACGAAGCAAAAACTCGGAGCAGCGCTGACGGCCCTTGGTGTCGTCGGGGGCGACGGGCTCTTCCCCGCGCCCATGCGACCGTGCTGGATTTCTGCGCCACTTTCCTTCTTTGTCGCCGCCCGATGTTCACACGGCTCGGCACCGACCCTTCATCGAAAGCGCGCCGCGGAACCCTGCGCACGAAGCGCGGCGACATCCAGACGCCGCAGTTCATGCCCGTCGGCACGCAGGGTTCGGTGAAGGCGGTGTCGCCGGACGGACTCACGCAGCTCGGCGCGCAGATCATCCTCGGGAACACCTATCACCTTTTCGTCCGCCCCGGCATGGAGGTGATGAAGAAGTTCGGCAGGCTGCACCGCTTCATGGGCTGGGACGGGCCGATCCTCACCGACAGCGGCGGCTTCCAGGTCTTCTCGCTCGTGGACGCGGACGAGCGAGCGCGCGATCTGTGAAAGTAAATGTGGGTAGAAGCCCGCGTCCGCGCTCTCCAGATTACACCTCCGATCCGAATGGCACCTCAATGCCAGCTTACCGGCGCTGGGATTTCAGTGCCGCGAAATCCTCGGCGGTGTCCACGTCCGCGGCGGCCTCGGGCATCAGCAGACCTGTCGCAGAGCCGGGGTGACGCTGGATCACGGCGCGTGCGCCCTGGGCACCGTCGAGCGCGAGCAGCTCGGGGAAGAGTGCGCGTGCGAAAATCGCGGGGACGCCCAGGGTGCCGGAATATCCGGCGGCGGTGATCGCGCTGGTGTTTGCGCGGTGCGATTCGATCAGCAGGCACAGCGATGTGGCGGTGATGAGCGGCTGATCGCAGAGCATGACGACCACGCCGTCGAGATCCGGCGCGGCGGCGAGGATTGCGACCAGGCCGGTGCGCAGCGAGGTGCCCATGCCCTCGCGCCAACCCGGATTTTCGACGATGAGCACATCGAGGCCGTCGAGCGCGGGGCGGATGCTTTCGGCGAATGCGCCGAGCACGACAGCGACGGGGCCGCAGCGGACGGCGAGCGCCGTCTCGGCGGCGAGGCGCAGCAGCGTCGTGCCGCGGAATGGGAGGAGCTGCTTCGGCTGGCCGAGACGTTGCGATTCGCCGGCGGCGAGGATGACGGTACCGATACTCCCCTGTCCTGTGGCGCTCACGATGCGGTGACGGCTTCGTCCACGGGTTCGTGGATGCTGCCGACGCGGTCTGCGAGCGGGGCGCCGTTGCGGCGACCGAGGACGGCGCGCATCTCGGCGACGATGGAGATGGCGATTTCCTCAGGCGTCTCGGCGGCGATGTCGAGGCCGGCGGGGCCGTGCAGGCGCTCGATCATTTCGCTCGTGAAGGTGGTGCCTTCCGCGGCGAGTTCGTCGAGCAAGCGCTGTGTGCGGATGCGCGGGCCGAGGACGCCGGTGTAGCGGAGCTTGCGCGGGACGAGCGTATGGAGCAGCTCCTTGTCGCGGTTGAAACTGTGGGTCATCACCATCGCGACGGCCTGCGGTGTAAGTGCGATCTGCAGGTGCTGCGCGATGGCATCGGGTTGCACGCAGAGGACGGCATCCGCAGACGGGAAGCGCTCGGGCTTTGCGTAGGCGGGGCGCGCGTCCATGACGGTGACATGCCAGCCGATTTGCTTCGCGAGTTGTGCGAGCGGCATGGCGTCGTCGCCTGCACCGAAGATCAGCAGCGGAGTCGGTGGGGCGATGGTTTCAAAGAGAGCACCGAATCGCCCGCCGCCCGCACACGGGATCTGGCGGATGGCGGCGCGGCGGCCGGTCGTGTCGTCCATCGTGCGCAGCAGTTGCGCGCGCAGGGATGCGTCGTCGAAGTTTGCGGTGATGTGCCCATCCGGCCAGCGGATGAGACGTGCCGCGACGCGCGCTGATGCGGGGCCGTTTTCTGAGGAGAAAACAGTCGCCATGCGTCCGCTCTGGCGGCGGTCGTGGCACACGGCGAGGAATGTGAGCGGATCACATTCGCTGTCTGGTGCGGCGGCACCGACGGGCTCGATGAGCACTTTCACCACGCCGTTACAGCCGAGGCCGAGCCCGAAGACGATGTCCTCGGGTGCAGTACTGTCGTAGGTGACGATGCGCGGTTCGCCGCTGGCGATTGCTTTGCGCGCGTGCTCGCGCACGTCGTCCTCAAGGCAGCCACCGCTGATCATTCCGGCGCTGCGATCGTCGGATGTGACGAGCATCCGCGCGCCGGGGCGGCGGTAGGCGGAGCCTTTCACATAGACGACGGTGGCGAGCGCACCGCGGTGATCGGGGCACGCGGCCCACAGCGCTAGCATCGCGGAGATATCGGTGAGTGAGGTCATGGTGTCATAATTTACAGGCCACCCATCGTCGCGCCGGGGAAGAACGGCAGCGAGTAGGCGCGCTTGCCATTCGGCAGTGCGGCCCATGCGTTTGCGATGGCGGGCGCGATGGGCGGCACGCCGGGCTCGCCGGTGCCGGTGGGCGCGAGGGTGCTCGGCACGATGGTCACGCTGATCGCGGGGCACTCGCTCATCCGCATCATGCGGTTCTTGTTGAAGTTCGTCTGCTGCGCGACGCCCTTCGTGAACGTGGTCTGGCTCCACATCGCGGCGTTGATCCCGTGAATGATGCCGCCCTGCATCTGCGCCTCGACGGAATCGGGATTCACGACGACGCCGCAATCCACGACGCACGTGACGCGATGCACGCGCAGCGAGGTGCTGGTCGCCGAGACTTCCGCGACTTCCGCGACCCATGTGCCGAAGGCCTGTGAGATCGCGACGCCCCATGCGTGGCCCGAGGCGAGTTTCTTGCGCCACTGGCTCATCTCGTCCGCCTTTTGCAGGACGGCGATCGCCCGCGCGTCGGTCATGATTTTGTAGCGGTAGGCGAAGCCATCGAGGCCCGC
>JBDSAR010000231.1:0-7333 GCA_039922035.1 Chthoniobacteraceae bacterium | reverse complement strand
CCTACACCGTCGGCGCACCACTTGCGCTGAAGTCAACCCACACCAACGCGCTGCTCTGGTGCCAGAAGTATGGACTCGAACCGCTGATCGTCGCGTCCTACGGACCGCCTAGCGCGGAGATCGCGACCCTCACGATCACCTCCGCTGTGCCGGCCGGCTCCTATGTGATTCCGGTGAGTGGCACGGCGGCGCTGCCTTACACTGATCTCAACAACGCGGCGCCGATCGTGGTGGATAATCCGGCAGCAACGGTGACCGGAGTGTGGACCACGAATGCTTCCACCGGCGGAAATTGGGGAAACGATTTCTTAAAGGACGGCAATACCGGCAAGGGAACCAAGAGCGTGCGCTGGACACCAAGCCTCCCGACTGCGGGCGAATACGACATCTACATCCGCTACGTGAGCGGCAGCGCGGATAACGTGCCGGTGGATGTGATTGCGGCGGCGGGCACGGAGACGATCACGGTGAGCCAGCAATTGGATTTCGGAAAATGGGTCTGGCTGAAGCGCGCGCAATGCAACGCCGGCACGGTGAGCAGCGTGCTCCTGCGCACCACCGGCACCACGCAGGAGGTAAATGCCGACTCCACCGCGTGGGTGCCGGTGTGGGGGGTGGACGCGCCGATCCACGCCTGCCATGTGCGGAAGTCCGATAACTCGTAAATCGTTCCAGACGGTAAATGGAATACGGCTGGCGCGCTGATCGACGCGGTCAATCCCACAGCGGGGACGATTACCCTCGCGGCAAAGACGAATGTCGCACTGACCGCGGGGACGCAGTTGAAAGTCAGCCGTCTGAAATACGCCAGCGCAGCGACGCGGGGCGGCACGGAGCCGGCGTGGCTTGCCTATCGGGCTTACGCAAAATTCCTCGCCGAGCAGATCGACGCGAAGGGATTGAAAGGCCGCGTCGAGCTGTGGAATGAGCCGCCTTGGTCGGCTGATCCGTGGGATCACCGCAATGGCTTCTACGACAACCCACCGATCGGCACGATCACGAACAGCCCAAACTTCGGGATGCTCCACGCGGTGATCGATCAGCCGGTGTCGTTGCCCGCGAATGTCCGCTATTCCTGGGGCGGCAGCCACAAGAGCGCGTCGGGCGGCGTGCTCTTTTCTTCTCTGCCGAAGCCAACCGCGGCGCAAGTCGTGGCCGTCGTTCCGTCGGAAGGATTTCATCCGTATGGCTCCACGCCGGAATGGCATCTTTGGTATCCCGATGCGTTGGCGGCGGCCACCGACAGCACCGTTTTTAGCACCCATCTCGAAGGCACGAACTGGCAGTCGAACTTCAAAAACGGACGGCGCATCGCTTACCAAAACAAGACGAACCTGGGCTGGACCGTGAATGAGCAGATTAGCGAAATCGGACTCTTCACGTCCGACCAAACGGCGAAGGCGCGCTATTCCGTGCGGGCTTTCCTCGCCTACATGGCGGCGGGTCCGCAGCCACAGATGGATCGTGTCAATTTCTACCGTCTCGCCGAGGAACCGGACAAACTGGCAATGATCGACATCAACACGCGCGAGGAACTGCCGGCCTACGTCGCGATGAAAGGGCTGATGAATGACATCGCCGCGATCGGCGTGGCACCGGGGGCCTACACCACGGCCAGCCTGCCGGCGGCGGTCTCGCCTTACAGCGGATACTTCCCGCTGATGACCATTCCGGTCGTCGGCCGCTCGGCGAGTATCGAGACCAAAAACAGCGTGCTGTTCGTCTCGTATCAACGCACCTACGCGGAAACGACGGCGCTGTGGCAGGCGCTCGCGCCGCCCACCGTGCCTGTGAATATCAGCATTCCCACGGGATACGTCGCGCAGGCGGCGTGGGATTTGGTCACGCGGCAGGCGGTGCCCTTCACCGTCGCGGGATCGACGGTGACTTACTCTGTCGCGGACAATCCCGTGGCGCTGAAAGTGACTCCGACTGGCGGCTCACAAAACGTCGCGCCTTCCGCAGTGAATGATTCCGCAACAACGAATGAATCCACGGCCGCGACAATCGACGTGCTGGCCAATGACAGCGATGCCGACAACGGGCCGCAACCGCTGATCCTCGCAAGCGTGACGCCACCCGCGCATGGCACGACGGCCATTGTGAATGGGAAAATTCTCTACACGCCGAACGGTGGTTATTTCGGGGAGGATAGTTTTACCTACACGGCCAGCGATGCCGCGCTCCCTGCGACGGCGACGGTGAATGTCACCGTCAACTCGACCGCAACCGCCAATAACCTGACGGGCTTTGGCCTCGCGGGCGCAGCCGTCGGCACGGGCGCGGGATCGAGTCGCGTGCTCGCGGATCAAGCATGGGAAATCAACGGCGCGGGTGCGGGTGCGACGGGCAGTGCCGACGCGCTGTGGTTTGAGAGCTATGCGACGACCGGCAATTTTCTGGCGCGCGTGCGCTTGCAAAGTCTCACCGGCGGCGCGGGCGCGCGGGCGGGGCTGATGCTGCGCGAGGGCACGGGCGCGGGCGGGCGTTTCGTGCAAGTGGGCGCAGGTGCCGATGCCACGACGCGCTTCACTTCGCGGCAGCCCGCGGGGGCAGCAGCAACCGCCGAGCAGTCCGCGCCCGCGCAAAACCAGTATGCGTTCCCGGACAAGTGGCTGCTCATCGAGCGCATCGGCGACGTGGTGACCGTCCGCGTGGACGACAACAATAGCGGCTACACGGAGATTGCCCGCATCACCCTGGGCGGTTTGAGCGCGAGCTTGCAGCTCGGCCTTTTCACCGCGAGCGGCGACGCCGGGCCATCGGCACGCGCGGTCTTCAGCGACTTCGAGTTCTCGGAACTCACGACCTGGACTGGCCTCGCCGGCACGCAGAGTTGGAGCAATGCAAACAACTGGTCATTCACGCCACCCGCGACCGCGCTCGCGCCGAATTCCGGCGACAGCACGCGCGTATTCAACGTCGCAATCCCCAGTGGAACGGTCGCGGCAGATGGCTCCGGCTACACCAGCGGCGATCCGGAAAATACGGGCCGCCGCATTGGTTCGATCACGATCGGCGCGGAAGCGACCGTGCTCCGCCACACCAACGCCGCTGTCGCCTACCGCGATTTTTTCACCGGCCGCAATCAGTCCTCCGTGCCAAGCACTTCCGGTGTCGTGGACAACCGCGGCACCTTGCGCAACCAGACCGCGGGCTCCGACTGGCTCTTCAAGTGGAGCCCGGTGACGCACGTCAATGCCGGCACCATTGAGGCGCGGAATGCCAATGCGAAGGTGAAATTCACGATTTCCAGCGCCACGATCGACAACACCGGTGGCAGCATCACGGCGACCGCGGGCGGCATCGTGGACTTCGAGAACACTTCCAGCCTTGTCGTACAGGGCGGATCGCTTTCGACCGACGCGGCGTCGCCGACAAAGTCGCAGCTTCAATCCATCCCTACCTCGCTGGGTTCCGGAACGCTCGCTTCGCTGAATTTCCTCGACGCTCAGATTGCCAATGCCGGCACGTTTCTCCACGACGCGGCGACCAGCCAGGCGGGCACGCGGAATCACCTCACGCAGTTCAGCGGCACCTCGGTTTTCAACAACACCGGCACTTTCAAAGTGCGCCAGGCGATGACTTCGACCGACCCCGGCACACAGTTCCAAACCAGCGTCGTCGAATTCCGCGGCACGGCGCAGCTCGTCAATCAGGCGAGCGGCAGTGTCGTCGTGACCAATGAGTCCACTTCGACGAGCCCGGGAACGACCGGCTTGCAGCGCGCCGTGCGGCTGGATTTTCCCGAGAGCAGCACCGCATTCAACAATCTCGGCACGGTGACGATCACCGACACGGCCGCGACGGCGGGGTTGAATGCGAACGCCGAGCTGCGCTCGACCGCGCCGTTGACGAATCAAGGCCAGATCAACATCACGGGCTTGCGCTCATTTCTCACCATGACCGGCGCGGAACCCTACCGCCAGACCGCCGGCAGCACCGTGCTCAGCGGAGCGACGATCGCGGCAGCGAATTCCAGCATCGAAGGCGGCGCGCTCAAAGGATGGGGCACGGTTAGCGGGAATCTCGCGCTGAGCGGTTCCAGCGTTTTCGAAGCGCAATTGCAGAGCAACGGCACGAGCAATCTCATCCAGGTCATAGGCACTGCGGAGATCGGCGGCACCTTGCAGGTAACGCTGCCCGGTGGCTACGACCCCGCCGCCGGTACCGAATTCCGCATCATGACGGCGAGCGCCGGATTCGAGGGCGCATTCGCCGCCGTGCCCATTTCGTGGCAGGTCGTGGTGCGCGGCACCGATCTCATCCTCGTCCGGGAAAATTTCAGCCTTTGGACCGGCGCGTATTTCACCGCCTCCGAATTGAACCAGCCGTCAATCAGCGGCGCGCTGGCGAATCCTGACTTCGACGCGCTCTGCAATCTGCTCGAATACGCGCTCGGCTCAAACCCTCGCGCCCACGACGCCCCGAGCCACCTGCCAGTCGCCGACACGCAAACCGGTTTCCTGCGGATGACAGTCACCCGCCCCCGGCCCGCACCGCGCGACCTCATTTACCAGCCGCAAGTGATTGGGGATCTCGCGAACGGATCGTGGCAGGGAATCCCCTTCGACGGCCCAGCCGTCGATAACGGCAACGGGACGGAAACTCTCACGGCCCGCGACACGGTGCCGGTGACCGCCGGCCAGCCGCGCTTTATCCGTCTGCAAGTGCAAGTTGCGCCCTAGAGTCTGACCGAAACTTGGAGCGCCTGCTGCTCTGAGGGCCAAGACCCCGGCAACATGCCAGGTCAGGGCAACGCCCTCGGGAAAATCGTGCCCAAGGACAAAGCCCCAAGCGGCACGCCATGATGATGCAGCCCCCTTCACGGCTTTGAACATGTTGTCACCCGCCGCACCTTTCGCTTGAGCCGCGCCGCGCAAATGGCGACCAATGAGCGCAGCCATGAGCAACGACACACCCGCGCGACTCTCCCACGCCGACCTCCTCCAGCTCAAACGCTGGAACACGCCGACGATTTACAATGGCTGGGAGCAAGTCACGAAACGCGACGCCGCGGCGGATGCGTTCAATCTTGAAGAGACGCGCGACTTCATGCCGCAGATGGGGCCGATGGTTGGCTACGCGATCACGGTCACTTTTGAACCGAGCAAAAAGAAGCATCGCGATGCGAATCCGAACGCGTGGGCCGAGTATCGCAGCTACGTCGCGAGCGTGCCGGGGCCGAAGATTGTCGTCGTGCAGGATCTCGACAAGCCGCGCACCATCGGCGCGTTTTGGGGTGAGGTGAACAGCAACATCCACCGCGCGCTCGGCTGCGTCGGCACGATCACCGACGGCGCGATCCGCGATCTCGATGAAATGGCGAACGCCAGCTTCAAAGCGCTCGCGCGGCGGCCGTGCGTGGGCCACGCTCACTCGCATCCCGTGCGCTGGAACTGCGAGGTCGAGGTCTTCGGCCGCAAGGTCTCGCCGGGCGATCTCATCCATGCGGACAAGCACGGCTTCCTTGTCGTGCCGCCGGAGGATCAGCCCGCGCTGCTCGAAGCCGCGCGCTTTATGGACTCGAACGAATGCAACACGATCATCCCCGCCGCCCGCGACACCGCCGGTCGCAGCACCGGGGAGATTTTGGACGGCATCAACGCCGCCGCCGCGCAGTTCGGCAAAAACGCGAAGACCAAGTTTCAGCGCGGCGGCGAGTGGTGATCGAGTGCAAGGACATCTCCCTCCGTGCGTGAACCGCAGATGAACGCAGATTTCCGCAGATAAGATTCCTGAAATCTGCGTTCATCCGCGTTCATCTGCGGTTCAAAACATCTGCCCTCTGCACCCCACATCGCCCTCCATGAAATCACGACTCCTGCTCCTTTTCTCCCTCCTCACCATCGCCGCATCCGCCGCCGAGCCCTTCATCGAGAAGCTCGATCTCTTCACAAGCGGCGAAGATCCCGCTTACAAAATCTACCACATCCCCGGCATCGTCGTGACCGCGAAGGGCACCGCGCTCGCGTGGTGCGAGGCGCGCAAGCGGGCCGCCGGGGTCAGCGATTGGGACGACATCCGCATCCTGCTCCGCCGCTCGACCGATGACGGCAAGACGTGGAGTGCGCCGAAAAGCATCGCCGACGTGCCCGGACCGAAGGAAAAAAATCCGTTCGCGCTGCGGATGAAAAACGTGGACCCCAAGGACGTGACCTACAACAACCCCGTGCTCATCGCCGGGAGCGACGGCACGGTCCACATGCTCTTTTGCCTCGAATACATGCGCTGCTTTTACCAGCGCAGCGACGACGACGGCATGAGTTGGAGCGCGCCCGTGGAAATCACGCACGCCTTCGAGCGCTTCCGGAAAAGCTACGACTGGAAGGTGCTCGCGACCGGGCCTGACCACGGCATCCAGATCAAAAACGGCCGCCTCGTCGTCCCCGTGTGGCTCTCGACCGGCACCGGCGGAAATGCCCACCGCCCGTCCGTCACCGCGACCATTTACAGCGACGACAAAGGCCACTCGTGGCACGCGGGCGAAATCGCCGTGCCCTGCACCGACGAATGGATCAACCCGAACGAGACCATCGCCATCGAACTCGCCGACGGCAGCGTGATGCTGAACGTCCGCAGCGAATCGAAGGCCCACCGCCGCCTCATCACGGTGAGCAAGGACGGCGCGACCGGCTGGAGCAAACCGCGATTCGACAACGCGCTGCTCGAACCAATCTGCATGGCGAGCATCGTGCGCTACTCCACGGGAAGCGCCGCAGGACAAAACCGCATCCTCTTTTCCAACCCCGACAACCTCGATCGCGCCGATGGAAAAGCGGAACCCGGCAAGAACCGCGACCGCAAGAACGTCTCCGTGAAACTCAGCTACGACGAGGCGCAGACGTGGCCTGTGAACAAGGCCATCGAATCCGGCCCAAGCATGTACAGCGACATCGCGGTGACGCACAACGGCACCATCCTGTGCTTCTACGGCCGCAGCGGAGACGGCAAGGGACTGGCCTCCTTCGCCGGTGGCCGCCTCACGCTCGCACGCTTCAATCTCGAATGGCTCACCGATGGCAAGGACTCGCCGAAGCCGTGATGCCCATTGCCTCGGAGATTCCCATTGCGGAGCGCAACGGGCGCGCTAGTGTCGCGGCCCTCTTTTGCAACGGCGCGTTCGTCTAGAGGCCTAGGACACAGCCCTCTCAAGGCTGGTACACGGGTTCGAATCCCGTACGCGCTACTTGTATTCATGCGGGTTTCAGGCCGATTGGCTTGATTGCATGACGCCTGCACGACGAATTGCGGGACGATCAAACATGGTTGCCGCACCAAATCCGAATTCCCCATCACCATCACGCGAGGTCGCGTACGAGTGAAGATTTAC
>JBDSAR010000230.1:0-17638 GCA_039922035.1 Chthoniobacteraceae bacterium | reverse complement strand
CAATCCGCCACCGCGCTCACGGGCGCGGCACTGCTGCCCGCACTTTTCGCCGCGGAAAAACCGAAGCGCATCCTGCTCCGCTCGTCGTGGCAGACGGTGAACATCGGCGACATCGCGCACACGCCGGGCGTGCTCGCGATTTTGGAGAAGCATCTGCCCGAGGCCGAGGTGCGCCTGTGGCCGAGCAGCGTGGACAATGGCGTAGAGGAAATCCTGCGCGCGCGCTTTCCGAAGCTGATCATCCTCAAGGACACGGAGGCGAAGAAGGCCGCCTTCGCCGAGTGCGATTTCATGCTGCACGGCTCGGGGCCGTCGCTCGTCGGTGAGAAGGAACTGGCGCGCTGGGCAAAGGAAACCGGCAAGCCGTACGGCGTCTTCGGCATCACCTTCTCGGTGACCGGCTCCGCCTCCACGAAGCCGACTCCCGATGGCACGATCTCGGAGAGCGTCGCACTGCTCAGCGGGGCGAAGTTCGTCTATTTCCGCGACTCCGTGTCGCTCGAACTCGCGAAGAAAAGAGGCTGCACGTCACCGGTGATGGAGTTCGGGCCGGACGGCGCCTTTGCCACGGATCTGCGAGACGACGCGAAGGCCGAGGCTTTCCTGAAAGCGAACGGGCTCGAGGATGGAAAATTCCTCTGCTGTATCCCGCGCCTGCGCTACACGCCGTACTGGACGATCCCGCGCAAACACGCCGCACCCGACGCGGTGAAGCACGCGCGCAACGAGGCGATGAAGGAGCACGACTGCAAGCCGCTGCGCGACGCGATCACCGCCGTCGTGAAGCAGACGGATCTCAAAATTTTGCTCTGCCCCGAGGACGAGACGCAGATGGCGGTGAACAAGGAAATGCTCTTCGACAAACTCCCCGCCGACATCCGCGCGCGCTGCGTGTGGCGCGAAAATTACTGGCTCACGGGCGAGGCGCTCAGCACGTATCGCCGCTGCGCGGGGCTCTTCGGACACGAGATGCACTCGCCGATCATGTGCATCGGCAACGGCATTCCCGCCATCGTCTGCCGCTGGGCGGAACAGACCAGCAAGGGCATCATGTGGCGCGACATCGGGCTTGGCGACTGGCTCTTCGATCTCGATCAGGAAAGTGACGTCGCGCGTGTCGCCGATGCGGTGCTCGCGATGGCAAAGGATCCCGCCGCCGCGAAGGCGAAGGCGGCGAAGGCACGCGAATTCGTGCAGCAGCGCCAGCAGGCGATGGCGATGAAGCTGCGCGAATCGCTCGCGTGACACGACTCCTCCTGACGCGGACGGGGAAAACTTCCCACTATTGTCCGACGGCCAGCGGAATCTCTCCCTATGCGTTCTGACACTCACCCCATTCAGACAACCCATGAAAATCATCCCCATTCTCCTCCTCGCACTTTGCACGCTCGTCACCACGGCTTTCGCGCAAAAGCCCGTGAAGTCCGACGCGCTCGCGGCCATCGAGGATCAGCCCGGACTGCCGCGTGTGCTGCTCATCGGCGACTCCATTTCGATCGGCTACACGCTGCCCGTCCGCGAATTGCTGAAGGACAAGGCAAACGTCCATCGCATCCCGGCGAATGGCGGCCCGACAAAGAACGGCACCGCGAGCATCGAGAAGTGGCTCGGCACCGGGAAGTGGGACGTGATCCATTTCAACTGGGGCATTCACGATTTGAAATTCATGCCCGACGGCAAACGGCAGGTGGAGCCGGAGGACTACGAAAAGAATCTCCGCACGCTCGTGGCGAGGATGAAGACCACCGGTGCAAAACTCATCTGGGCGACCACGACGCCGATTCCCGACGGTGAACTCAATCCGTCGCGCAAGTTTGGGAAGGTGCCGGAATACAACGCCATCGCAGAACGAGTGATGAAGGAAAACGGCGTGGCCATTGACGACCTCAACGCCGCCATCACGCCGCGCATCGAGGAACTGCAGAATCCGCACGACGTCCACTACAAGCCCGAGGGCTACGCCTTCCTCGCGAAACAGGTCGCGGCCAGCATCGCACTTGCGCTGCCAGCGAAGAAATGAACGCCTTGCCGATGACTCTGCGCGCCGTCCTTTTTTCCGGACTGCTCTCGCTCAGCGCATCGGGAGCGGCTCCGCTTTTCGAGACGACGCCCGTCTTTCCTGCAACGCCAAACAACAAGCCGAACTACCGCATTCCCGCGATCATCCAGGCACCGAACGGCGATCTGCTCATCATCGCCGAACGGCGCAATGATGGCATCGGCGACATCGGCGACCACGACATCGTGATGAAGCGCAGCCGGGACAAAGGCAAAACGTGGGGCGCGGAGCAGATGATTTTTGACGACGGCACGAGCACGAGCACCGACCTCACCGTGGGACTCGATCGCACGAACGGAAAGCTGTGGCTCTTTTTCCTGCGCAACAAAAAGCAGTACGATTATTTCACGAGCAGCGACAGCGGCGCGACGTGGCAGGGGCCGGTGTCCGTCCATGAGCAGGTCACGAAGCCGGAGTGGGACCAGCTCAAGGGCAAGGCCGAGGATGCGGATCCATCGAGCAGCGGTCGCGGTGCGATTTGGGCGAAAGGATGGGTGCAGCGCTACGGCTGCGGGCCGGGCAACGCGATGATCCAACTGCAGTCCGGGGCGAAAGCGGGCCGGCTCATTGTGCCGGGCCGCCATCGCGAGGACATCGGCGAAGGAAAACTGCGCAGCTTTTCGCACACGTTTTTCAGCGATGACCATGGCGTGACTTGGAAGCTCGGCGGCACGATCGGGCTGCACACGAGCGAGTGCCAGCTCGTCGAACTCGCGAACGGCGATGTGCGCGTGATGTCGCGCAACGAGAGCTCCGAGGATGCGCCGGACAATCTGCGCCACCTCACCGCGATCAGTCACGACGGCGGCGAGACGTGGGGCGATCTGCGCCGCGCGGAGGAACTGATCACGCCGCCCTGCCACGGGGCGGTTGAGCGCTTCACGCTTGCGCCGAAGGACGACAAAAACCGGCTGCTCTTCTCCAGCCCCGCGTCACCGTTTCGCCAGAAGGAGCATCCGTACGGGCGCTATAATCTCACCATCCGACTCAGCTACGACGAGGGCGAGTCGTGGACCGCTGGCAAAACGATCTGGCCGCATCCCGCATCGTATTCGGACATCGTGGTGCTCGACGACATGACCATCGGCTTCGTCTATGAGCGCGCCGACAAGGGCAGCACGCACTACTGGGATGAAATTCACTTCGCGCATTTCAGTCTCGAGTGGCTCACCGACGGACGCGATTCGCTGAAGCCGCAGAGCAAATCCAAACCATGACCACACGCCTCCTCCTCCGCACAGCGATGATCGCATTTGCCATCGCGCTCAGCCCTCACTGCGCACAGGCGGATGTGAAACTGCCCGCGGTCATTTCCGATCACATGGTTTTGCAGGCGGACGCTGCCGTGCCGATCTGGGGCTCGGCCGCGCCGGGCGAGGAAGTCAGCGTGTCATTCGCAGGCCAGACGCAGACGGCGAAGGCTGCGAACGACGGCAGGTGGATGGTGAAACTCGCGAGCCTCAAGTCTTCCGCCGAACCGCAGATCATGACGGTGCGCGGCACGAATGCACTCACCGTGAAGGACGTGCTCGTCGGCGAAGTCTGGCTCGCATCCGGCCAGTCGAACATGGAGATGCAGATCAAGGGCAAGCAGCACGGCGCGGTGGATCGCGCAGACGAGGAGATCGCCGCTGCGAACCATCCCGGCATCCGCATGTTCATGCACGATGCGCCGTTTGGAATCTACGATCTGCCCGTGCCCCCGCAGGAACCGCTAGGCGACCGCCCCGGCGTGTGGCGCGTCTGTTCGCCGGAGACCGTGGCGGGCTTTTCTGCGATCGGATATTTTTTCGCGCGCGATTTGCAGCGGCAGCTCGGTGTCCCCGTCGGCATCCTCAGCGCGGCAGTCGGCGGCACGCCTATCGAGGCGTGGACGGGTTTCGCCGCGCAGCAGGGCGAACCGGCGCTCAAGCCGCTGCTCGATGATTGGCAGCAGCGTCTCGCGAAGTCCGATCCCGAGCGCGAGCAGGCGGATTTTCTCGCAGCGAAAAAGATTTGGCTGAAGCAGCGGGCTGATGCGGCGAAGAAGGGCGAGCCTGCGCCGAAGGCACCAACGCCATTCAAGAATCTGCGCGTGATGACGCCGGGCGGACTTTTCAACGGCGTCATCGCGCCGCTCGTGCCTTACGCGATCCGCGGCTGCATCTGGTATCAGGGCGAGCGGAATGCGGCCGGGCCGTTCACGGGACTCTACGGCACGCAGTTGCGGACGCTCATCGCCGACTGGCGCGCACGCTGGGGCGGTGAATTTTATTTTGCGTGGGTGCAGTTGCCGCGTTTTGGAAAAGAGCAGAAGCTGCCGGGCGAACCGACCGGCTGGGGCGTGGCCGTGCGCGATGAAATGCGAAGGACCCTCGCGGTGCCGCGGACCGGCATGGCGGTCACGATGGATATCGGAGATCCGAAGCAGGGCCATCCGACGAACAAAGCCGACTTCGCCGCGCGCCTCTCGCTCCTCGCGCTGCACGATGTTTACGGCAAGCCCGGCGCGATCTGGTCCGGCCCCGTCTTCCGTTCCGCACTGCGCGACGGCGAAAAGATGGCGCTCACCTTCGATCACGCGACCGGACTGAAGGCGTCGCAGGGCGAACTCCATGGCTTCGCCATCGCCGGTGCGGATCAGAAGTTCGTCGCGGCCAGTGCGGAGATCGCTGGCGGCAAGGTGATCGTGCGGAGCGATGCCGTGAAGGAACCCGCCGCGGTGCGCTACGGCTGGGCGGCGAATCCGAACTGCAACCTCGTCAACGCCGCCGACCTGCCCGCCTCGCCATTCCGCACGGACGACTGGAAATAGTCGCCATGCATCACGCGGGCGGAACCCTCGCGACGCTTTCGAAGATTGGAAACGTGGCGCGTTCCATCCAAAGTGAGCGTCAGATTTTCCATGCCGTGAAACCATCCCGCATCGCATCACCCGAAGTCCCGCGCAGCGCCTTCGGCCGCACGGGCGGCATCGTCTATTTCGCGCGGATGCTCGACAAAATCCGCCTCCACGCGGCTGGAAAACTCCGCGAGGATTTTCACGCGAATCTCGGCGATGGCTTCGATGGACGCTGCTGCCGATTCCTCGGTGTGACCTACGAGGCATTGTGCGAACGCATGCTCACGGGCGGCAGCGATGACGAAATCCTCGCATGGTGTTTTGCCGCCGGACGCGAGCCGGGCGATGAGCAGATCCTCGTCTGGAACAAATTCATGCTCAAGCGCGGCTGGCGCGACGAGGACGACGGCTCGACCCAGGAACTCGAATCCTACAAGGCCGGGAGCGGCCTCGCGCACCGCACGGATCTCATGACTTTTTTCGACTACTACGAGGTGGACGAGGGGAGGAAGCCGTGAGCGCTGGCACCTTTCCAGCCGGAGGCTGGCCCATGCCGGTGGCGAAGGTTTTCGCCGGCCGCTTCGTCACGCTCACACCGCTGAATCTCGAAGCGGACGCGGACGATCTCTTCCGCGGCTCACACGAGCCGGACAGCGTGGACGCGATGTGGCGCCTCATCGCCGCGGGGCCGTTTGCAGATGCGGCGGCAATGCGCGAGTGGCTGCGCGCGCAGCAGGCGCTGCCGGACCTGATTCCGTTCACCGTAAACGACAACGCCACGGGCCGACGCATCGGCAGCATTTCGATCATGCGCATCACGCCCGCGCACGGCGTGGCGGAGCTGGGCTTCATCTGGTATGAGCCCGCGGCACAGCGGACGAAGGCGAACACCGAGGCGAACTACCTGCTGCTACGGCACTGCTTCGCCGACCTCGGCTACCGGCGCATGGAGTGGAAATGCAATGCAGAGAACGCGCGCAGCCGTGCCGCGGCACTGCGGCTCGGGTATTCGTTCGAGGGGATTTTCCGGCAGCACATGGTCATCAAGGGCCGCAACCGTGATACCGCGTGGTTTGCGATGCTCGATCACGCATGGCCGCGCATCGCCGCCGCGATGGAGCACTGGCTCTACACGGATGATTCGCTGCCGCTGGCGGCCAGCCCCACAGACGCGCCATGACCCCGCACCTTCCGCCGCAGGATTCACAGCAACGGTTCTCGGACCGCGTGGAAAACTACGTCCGCTATCGTCCCGGTTATCCGCTCGAGCTGCTCGACGTGCTGCGGGAGCACGCGGGTCTGCGTGCGGACATCCGTGTTGCCGACATCGGCTCCGGCACGGGCATCTCGTCGCGACTGCTGCTCGATGCGGAATGCGAAGTGTTCGCCGTCGAGCCGAATGCCCCGATGCGCGAGGCCGCCGAGAAACTTTCCGGTGGAAACCCACGGTTTCACAGCGTCGCCGCACCTGCCGAAGCGACCACGCTCGCGGCTGAAAGCGTGGACCTGATTTTCTCGGCGCAGGCGTTTCACTGGTTTGATCGCGAGCGGGCGCGGGTGGAATTTTCGCGCATCCTCAGACCACGCGGCTGTGTCGTCCTCGTGTGGAATGTCCGGCAGACCGGCAGCACGGATTTTCTGCGCGATTATGAAATGCTGCTGCAGAAATTCGCCACCGACTACCTGCAGGTGCGCCATGAGAATGTGGACGACTCGGCGCTGGGCCGCTTCTTTGCCGATGGCCGTCACACGAAACACACGCTGCCCAATGCGCAGCATTTCGACTTCAAGGGTCTGCACGGGCGGCTGCTTTCTTCGTCTTACGCACCCGCCGAGGGACATCCGGCGCACGAGCCGATGCTGGCGGAACTCCGGCGCATCTTCGACCTTCATCAGCGCGATGGGAAAGTGAGCTTTCTCTACGAAACGGAAATCGTGATTGGAAAATGATCGCGCACAGCCTCGCTGTATTTCTGTGAACCCGACTTCACGCACCGACTGGAACCTCCGCCTCGCCCGCATGGATGACGTGCCCGCTCTGGAGGAACTCATCCCGCTCTCGGTGCGCGCGCTGCAGGCTGCGCATTATTCGCCTGCGCAGATGGAGGCGGCGCTCGGGCCGGTCTTCGGTGTGGATCGCCAGCTCATCGCCGATGGCACCTACTTCGTCGCAGAGCACGTTGGGCAGATCGTCGGCTGCGGCGGATGGAGCAGGCGCAAGGCGGTGTTCGGTGGCGACCGTGCGAGAGCGGGCGCGGACGGACTGATCGATCCGGCGTGTGAGCCTGCGCGCATCCGGGCGTTCTTCATTCACCCCGATTGGGCGCGGCGTGGCATCGGCAGGGCGATCCTCGCGGCGTGCGAATCCGCCGTCATCGCCGCAGGATTTCCGAATGCCAAACTCGTCGCCACGCTCGCTGGCGAAGCGCTCTACGCGGCGTCTGGCTACGACGTGGAGGAACGATACGGAGTCCCGCTGACGGACGGATTGGATCTGCCCGTCGTGCGCATGAGCAAGCGATTGATTTCGCGACGGCGGTGACCGGACCGCCGGTCAACCGCCAGCCGAGTCTGGCAGTTGATTGCGATGGAAAATTGAGGGCAACGGAGCGCGCCCAATCCAGCCTTGCTGTCCTTGCTGACGCGTTCCTGATCCGATGGATGCAGCGCGAGGGGACACTCCCACTGCACGTCAATCACAATCAGCAACCAGAATTTATATTGTAACAGGATTTTTATTGAACCGACCGATATCAATCACTAAATACGCACTATAAGTCGTCGTACCTACGAAAATCCTACGACCGTTCGATCGGCACGGCTTGATGAATCCACTTTTCTTTCCCCTATGAAGACGCAGGTTCTCGCAAAATGCTCACGGAAGACATCGAACTTGGGGGGCATCATTCAGCCGTCTGGCGGCAGCGACGGGCGGCCCCTTGAGATAGCGCCGGTGCCCTGCTCAATGAGCCATTCCTGCGGCTTGGTATGCACGGCCGGTCTGGATGGTTTCTTCAAGCAACTGAACCCCGCGTGGACAGTGCAGCTTGGGTGGAGTGTGATCGAATTGCTGGCTCGTCCGTTCGTTGAATTCGTCCATACAGACGACCGTGCGGCGACCCTTGCAGAACTCAGCAAACTCGCCGCCGGGGCGGATACGATCGCCTTTGAGAATCGCTACATGCAACGCGACGGCTCCTACCGCTGGCTCCACTGGAATGCAAAACCAGTGCCCGGCCAGCCGCTCGTCCATGCCACGGCTCGGGATGTGACCGACCAGCGGCGGCTGGAGCAGGAGATCGTGGAGATCAGCGACCGGGAGAAGGACCGACTGGGCCGCGACTTGCACGACGGGCTATGCCAGAACCTCGCGGGCATCGCCGCGCTTTGTGCCACGCTCGGCGCGCAACTGAGACCGAAAAGCAAACCTGCGGCGGCCGCAGCCGAGATTGCCCGGCTGCTGAACGACACCATCGGCGAGGCCCGCAGGCTGGCCCGCGGGCTGAATCCGGTGGGATTGAATGGCAGCGGGCTGAGCGGCGCACTCGATACGTTCGCCCTAAACATCGGGGGCCTCTTCGGCGTTTCATGCACCTATCGGTCGAACCGCCCCTCATTCCCTCTGAGGCCGGAAGTGGAGACGCACCTTTATCGCATCGTCCAGGAATCGGTGCGGAACGCGATCACCCATGGCAAGGCGAAGCGAATCGAGATCGCCCTGCGCATCCATTCATCCACGGGGACGCTGACGATCCGCGACGATGGGGCGGGGATCGGGTCCGGCACCTGCCTCGGCAACGGCATGCATACGATGAATTACCGGGCCCGCCTCATCGGGGCTTCGCTCTGGGTGCGACCCCGAATCAGGGGCGGAACGCGGGTGGACTGCGTGTTTGGGGTGCCATCGGCCCCGCTGGAGGACGAAAGGTATGGTTAGGAAAAAAAAGGAGCCGGCGAAAACGGTTCGCAAGAGGCTCGTGGTCATTGACGATCACGGCCTCATCCGACGCGGGCTCATTTCGATGATCAACAACGAACCCGATCTTGAGGTGTGTGCAGAGGCGGACACACTTCAGGGAGGATTGAAGGCGCTCACCTCGGCACAACCCGACATGGCCACCGTCGATCTCCATCTCGGAGACTGCGATGGCTTGGAATTGATCAAGGACATCCGGAAGCGGCTGCCCTCACTGCCAGTGCTGGTGATCTCCATGCATGATGAGGCCGTGTATGCGGAGCGAGCCTTCCGCGCAGGCGCGCGCGGCTACGTGACCAAGCAGCAGGCCTCGGAGACCGTGCTGGCCGCCATCCGCCGCGTCCTCGCAGGCGGCCGTTACATGAGCCCCGCGATGCAAGAGCGTTTTGCCCAGCATTACGCAGGAGGGCACACACACATCAAGGAATCGCCCGTGGCGAGTCTGAGTGACCGCGAGATCGAGGTGTTCAGACTGATCGGCGAAGGAAAGGTCAACCGGCAGATGGCGGAGCAACTGACGCTGAGCGTCAAAACGATCGAGACCTATCGCGAGCACCTCAAGTCCAAGCTGAATCTGCAAACTTCCGGAGCGCTCGCGCGATCCGCCGCCCTCTGGGTCTCGACCGGCAATATCGGCTGAACGGGCGCGCAACCGGGATGCCGCAAGGAGCCGGTGCGGCAGGATGCAAGGTGAACATCTCTGGAATGCGGATCGGGTGAGGTGACGGGCTCCCCTTTGCCGATCTGCCTCAGCGCCACGCACGCGGCAGCGGCACGCCGCACGTATCGGGGATTTCCTTATGCAAAAGATCAGGGTGGCACCCCGATGCGCAGCCATCCGGCGATGTGCACGATGCGCGGTGAAAAGACGCACAATTCAAACTCAACAACCAACCACAATGAACTCCCAACGAACGAACGCCCACCAGCCGTACCCTGCGGCAGAAAGGAGCAGAGGTCTCATGCACCACCGCTCCGCTCTCTCCGTATTCCTGCTGGCCATTGCCAGCTTCTTCACACTCGCTTTCGGGACGGCACTGGCCGCACCGATGGCGCTCATCAACGGTGACACCGTCACCGGCGGCGCTGCCTCCCAAGAGGCCGCGGCCGCGACGGCACAGGGCTACGTGGTCACTGTCGTCAGCAACGCGACTTGGCAGACGATGACTCAGGCCCAGTTTGGAACGTATGATCTCTTGATCATCGGCGACAGGACCTGCAGCAGCGTTTCCGCAAGTGCCGCGACCAACTCCGCGGTCTGGGCACCGGTGGTGATGGGCACCGCCGGTGGGCGCACTTTGGCCGGCAACCGGATCGTGATCGGCACGGACCCGGTTTTCCACGACGGCGGAAACGTAAATTCGCTGCGTGGGACCATCATCCGCACCGGCATCCGGTTTGCCGGCAAGCAGCCGGGCCGGACGGGCCTCTACTTCTGCGCCTCCTGCACCAGCAGCAGTGCCCCGATCCTGGCCGCACTCGGACAGCTCAGCACGGGCACAGGAACGTGGACGGTGAATGGCGCGCCCCCCTGCGGCGGTGCCGTTTCGCTGATCGCCACGGAACCCGCATTTGTCGCACCGGACCTGCTGACCACCGCATCGCTTCAGGGCTGGGGCTGCTCGGTGCATGAGTCTTGGCCGACCTTCCCGAGCGACTGGAGTGCGCTGGCGGTCGCGACCGACACTCCGACCAAGCCAACGTGCGGCACGGATCCCAATACGGGCCTGAATGCGTGCGGCCAGGCGTACATCCTAATCGCCGGGTCTTCCATCGTGGTGACCTCGGGGAGCATCTCCATCTCGCCGCTTGATGCGACGAATCCTGTCGGCACCTCCCACACGGTGACGGCGCACGTCTCGGACGCTGTGAGTCATGCGCCGCTGGCGGGCCAGACCGTCACATTCACCATCACCGGAGTGAACGTAGGCGTGGCAGGTGTGTGCACACCCGCCGACTGCAAAACAGACGCCAATGGAGATGTCTCCTTCACCTACCCAGACACGAATGGCGCGGGTGACGACACGATCAAGGCCAGCTTCAACGATGCCACGGGCGCGTTGCAGTCGGCCACGGCGCAGAAGCACTGGGTCGTCACGAACCACCCGCCTGTCGCCAAGTGCAAGAATGTGACCGTTTCCGCCGCAGCGGTCCCGAACTGCAAAGCCTTCGCGTCCGTTGACGACGGCTCCTTTGATCCAGATCCCGCCGACACCATCACCGTCACTCTATCGCCCGCCGGCCCCTACCCGATCGGCATGACTACCGTGACGCTGACCGTGGCCGACAACAACGGCGCTTCCGATACCTGCACTGCCATAGTCACAGTCGTGGATAACTCATTCCCGATCGTCTCTGGGTGCCCAGGGAATATCACGGTCTTCACCGGACCCGGCAGCACCACGTGCAGCCAGACGGCCACGTGGATCGAGCCGCTCGCCGCCTCCTGCACGCTGGTGAGTTTCGTCGGAAGCCACAGGCCGGGCGACACCTTCCCCGGTGGCCCGACCACCGTGACTTACACGGCGACGGACGCCGCGGGCCACACGAACTCATGCAGCTTCACCGTCACAGTGTTGGACAACACTGTGCCGGTGCTGAGTGGCCAGGGCGGACCCTTGACCATAGAATGCCCGGCACCGCCCGTCTTCACCGCTCCGACCGCGACCGAGAACTGCGACCCGAATCCGGCGATCACCTTCGCGGATGCAACGACGGCTGGCACCTGCCCCGGTGCATACTCTGTGACGCGCACTTGGACGGCCACCGATGCAAGCGGCAACGTGAGCGCGACGGTGAGCCAGACCATCACGGTCGTGGATACGACCCCGCCGACACTCGCAGGCCAAGGTGGGAATCTGACGATCGAGTGCCCTGCGGTGCCGGTCTTTACCGCTCCGACGGCAAGGGATAACTGCGACCCGAATCCGACTATCGCCTTCACGGATGCCACGACGGCGGGCACCTGCCCCGGCACGTACAGCGTGACTCGCACTTGGACGGCTACTGATTGCAGCGGCCTCGTGAGTGTACCGGTGAGCCAGACGATCACGGTGGTGGATACGACCCCGCCGGTGGTTGCCTGCCCGTCCAATGTCAGCGTTGCTTTCGGTGCAGTACCGGCAGCAGCGACGACCGTGGCCGGATTCCTCGCCCAGGGGGGGACAATCACAGACAACTGTGACCCGAACCCGACGGTGACCAGCTCCGATGTGGCCGTCGGAATCTGCCCGATTGTGGTGACGCGGACCTATACCGTGACGGACTGCTCAGGGAACAAGTCCACCTGCACGCAAACGATCACTGTCAATAACCTGTTCGCAGGAGACGGCATCCTCTGGCACCAGCCGCTGGCCCGCAATGGCGCGAGCGAAGACACTGATCCCGGCGCCGGCAATACCCTCAAGTATAGCTTCAAGCTGGGCAGCACCATCCCGGTCCAGATCCACGCGCAAGGCTGCGGCGGGGACGTGACCGCCAATAGCAACGTGACCGGCAAGGTCGTGGTCTTTGGCGACACCAATATGGACGGAATCATCGAAGCCGGGGAACTGCCGGTCACCATCGGCTACAACGGTGTCGGCGGAGCTGGCGGAGTCATGGACAAAATTGGACCTCATCTGAAGTACAATCTTGATACCAAGAAGCTGCCTTCGACGTTCAAGTGCTTCATCCTGCAAGTGACCATCACGGACACCGCGACCGGCGAGTCGCGCGTGGAGACCGTCCCGCTCCAGGCCAAGTAAGCTAAGCACCTACCCCGCGGGGAGGACGGGCCAATGAGCCTGTCCTCCTCCGCACGGGCGGGATCGGATGTTAGCAGCGATATGAATCAGCGAGCCTTATTGACAGGTGCAGGAGCAATGGCTGCTCTCTCGCTGGCAGCATGGATGTGGGTCAGCCGCGAAGCTGACCCGGTGACCATGGAGGAGGAGCCGTCGGTCCCAATTTCAGGTAACGTGAATGCTGAGCCGGAGTCGCCCAGCACTGCTGTCACCGAGACGAAACCGGAAGACTCGCGGAGAGACGAACCGCCCGCTGCTGAGCCGACGGGGAACTTTCAAAGAATCGCGGTGGTGCGAACGAGGGCCGACAAGGTATTGGCGACAGTCAACGACGAGCCAATCCATCTCCGGGATCTGATGCCCATCGCACCGGCAGAGACTGAAAAGGAGATGACGCGCGAGCAATATGATTCCCGGCTCGATCGAGCCATTGGAATGGAGTTGGTCTTCCAGAACGCACGCGCCGAGGGCGTGGCGCTGACCGGTGCGCAGCAACAGCGCATGGATGAGGTTGCCGCGGTGGATCAGGCGTCCCAGAATCTCAACAACGGCTTGATCTTGATCCAAACTAGCCCAAACCAGATCGAGTTTGAATCCCGGCTGCTGGTCGCCCAAATGCTGGAACAAAACCTCGTGGCCAAAAAAGCGGACCTTGCCCCGAGTCCGGATGCGGAAATACAGTCGCGCTATGAGAAGGCGCGGCGCGAATTTTTGGAGCAACTGCGCGCGCAAGCCAAGATCTCCAGATCTGCCGAAGTCCGATAGCAATGCACGAATGCTTTCCAACCAACAGTCCAGCCACACAGTCGCTAAAAGCATGAGAAGTGCGCCTATTCGCTCAATGCCCATTGTGCCCGCTAAATGGTGGACGCTCGCCGCATGCTTGCACATCGCATGCGTAGCCGGTGCGGAACCACCTGCGACACCGGCACCGAAGGATGCTCCGCTGATCTGGACCAAACCTTCCTACCCGGCCGCCACGCCGCGTCCTCCTGGAGCGAACCTAATACCAGCGGCCGCTCCCGCTCCCATCGCCCCGAACAACCTTCCTGTGAATCCAGCGGCGGGCGCGTTTCTTCCCGCCGGCATCCTCGCCTGGGACGAGGAAATGAAGGAGACGGCGGTTTTGTTTGGAACGCCAGCGCTGCTGCGCGCTTTCAATGTCACCAACGTCTCCCAACAGCCCGTTATCATCACTAGTATTACTGCATCCCCCGGCTGCACCGTAAGCAAGCCCGCCACGATGCCGTGGACGCTCGCGCCGGGAGGAAAAGGAGCTATTGATGTGACAGTGAACCTCACGGGACTGCACGGCACAGTGATGAAAAACCTGACCGTGCTGACGGAACGCGGCGTGAAGACACTCGGGTTACGGACGACCATTCACGAGCCGCCACCCTCAGTGCAAGCACCGGCAACGCCCGGAGCACCAGCGACCGCGGCAGCCACTGCTCCGAACAATAGCCCCGCGCCCCCCGCGATGGGTCCACCCCTGCCGGACGGTCTGCTGACATGGGATGCGGAAACCCGGGAAGCGACCGTCAAATTTGGAACGAAAGAGGTGCCATTCGCCTTCCGCGTGAACAACATTTCGAAGGAACCCATCGTCGTCACGAGTGTCCGCACGTCCTGCGGCTGCACCGCCGCGAAGCTGCCAGAGATGCCGTGGACGCTCGCCCCAGATGCAAAGGGGACGATTGATGCGGTGATGAATCTCACGGGAAAGCGGGGCATCATTCAAAAAAACGTGATGGTGATCACGGATCACGGATTCAAGACGCTCAACGTACGCACGAACATCGAGGAACCGCCCGCCGGTGCCATGGGCGAAAATGATCGCCTCCGAAACCTTCAGATCGCTGCGGCCAATCGCCAAGCCGTCCTGCACGGCGAATGCGCCTCGTGCCACGCGACGCCGGCGCTCGGAAAACTGGGCGCGGAACTTTACCAAGCCGCCTGCACGATCTGCCACGAAGGCGAGCGGCGCGCCTCCAGTGTGCCGAACCTCAGGCATCTCCAAAAGCCCACCAACGCCGAATACTGGCGCACCTGGATCACTTCGAGCGCGGAAGGAAAATTGATGCCAGCCTTCGCCTCGGAAAATGGCGGCATCCTCTCCTCCGAGCAGATCGATTCCCTCGTCAAATATCTTGTAAAAACCATCCCATCGGGGAAGCCCGCCGAAACGGCCCGGCAGCCCTCGCTCCGAGAACGGTGATCCGACCGGCACCCCACAACATCCGGAAGGGTGTTTCGAGCTGTTCAGATCAAAAAGCAGGCGAAGCCAATTTCAGCCCGGGAGAGCAACACTGGGGCTGGCAGGCGCATCCGACGTTCCACGGAAGCGGCGTGTTCCAATAGGCACTCAGCGATAAAATCGCAGCAAAAATCGCCGATACTGCGCTCGCGTGTGAGCCGCTTCACGCGGCATTTGCCCACGAGATCGAGGAGTGATCCGAACTGCCGCTGGCCGGCGGGCTGAAGCTGCCAGTCGTGAAAATGCGGACGCAATTAGAGAGGCCGAACTGAGCCATTCCAATTCGCGCCAATGTCCGGCACGATGGATCGCCTGACCATTTCCGACGAATCGCAAAGAACGGCTGACCGTATCAGGGAACCGTTCTTCCAACAAAGATCCTGGCTGTGAACAGCCTCGGCTTCCATGGCCGCATCCGGCGGATTCCCCCCAACATTCGCCGGTTGAAAACCTCATCGCTGGATTAACTTGAAAAAAGTTTGTCCAAAAATCCTCCCGCCAAACCTTCCGGCTCTGAACATGGATCCCAATCCTGCCGACCCAACTGAAAATACCGAGGCTTACCTGCGCCTGCTCACGCAGCATGACCGGTGGCTGGCGACTTATGTTTTCAGCCTTGTGGCGAGTGCGGCGGATGCGCAGGACATCCTGCAGGAGGTGAAGGTGACGATGTGGAAGCAGTTCGCGAAGTTTGAGCAGGGGACGAATTTCCGGGCTTGGGCGCGCAGGATCGCGACGAATCAGATTTTGAATTACCGGCGCTCGGAGAAAAGGCGGCCGAGTTCGATGCTGGATGAGCAGTTCATCGAGGCGGTGGCGGCGGAGATCGATCGGCGGGCGGACACGCTGGATCATAAGGCGGATGCGCTGAAGATTTGTCTGCGCAAGCTGCCGGAGGCGCATCGGAAGATTGTCGTGTGGCGCTACTACGAGGACTGCGGCGTGGAGGAGATTGCCGCGAAAAGTGAGCGCACGGTCGAGGCGGTCTATCGTCTGCTCAGCCGCATCCGCGGCGTGCTCAATGACTGCGTGAGCCGTCAGCTCGCACATCCGCACACGACATGAAGAACTCCCCTGCCAACGACGAACGCATCCAGCGGGGCATCGAGGGTCTGCTCTCCGAGGAGGAGATGGACGCCCTCAAGCGCGACGTGATCGCGGATGCGGATCTGCGCGCGGCGTATGCGGAGCAAGTGTGGCTGCATTCTTCGCTGCGCGCGGAGCGGGAGAAGCTGCCGGGACTTTTTGAGGACGCTCCGGCTGCGGAGGAGAAGATCGTGCGCCGCTGGCCGGTGGCGGCCTGGGCTGCGGCGATCGCGGCATGTGTGACTTTGCTCGCGACGATTTTTCTGAGCGGGAAAGGCACGCTTTTTCACCGCCCCATGGCGACGCTCGTGCAGGCGGAGAATTGCAAATGGGCGGGATCGGATCTGCCTACGTCGGTGAACTCGAAACTCGGCGCGGGCAGGCTCGTGCTCGTGGAAGGCATCGCGACACTGAAGTTCAAAAACGGCGCGACGGTGACGATGGAAGCGCCGACCACGCTGGAGATTCTCACGGCGATGCATTGCCGGCTGATCGAGGGCACGCTCACGGCGGAGGTGCCGGAGCCGGCGCATGGTTTCACGGTGGACACGCCGGATATCAAAGTGGTGGATCTCGGGACGAAGTTCGGCGTGACGGCGGCGGCGACGGGCAATTCGCAGGTGCGCGTGTTTCAGGGCGAAGTGGAAATCGGCGGGATGAAGGACGGCAAGACGAAGCGCATCACCGAGGGCAAGGGCCTGCATGTCGGCTCGGGAAATACGACGCTCGGGCAGGAGCCGACGCACGGGCAGCTCGTGCAGGAGACGGGTGGCTGGACGGCGATCCCGACGTCGTTTGGCCGCGGCAAGGATGGCTATGCGCGGCGCGGCGATGATGGCTCGCATTTCGGCGCACAGCCGCTGCTCATCGTGAAGCACACGGACATCGCGGCAGGCCGCAAGAATGAGCGCCGGGCGGTTGTGACGTTCGACGTGTCGCAGATCGCGATCGCGACCGTCGCCGAAGCGCAGATCGTGCTCGATCCGGTGCCGAGTGGTTTTGGCTTTTCGACGCTCGTGCCGGATTCGCGCTTCGCCGTCTATGGCGTGACGGATGAGGCGATCGATGCGTGGGACGAGAAGGAAATGAGCTGGGCGTCGCTGCCGGGCTGCAACGATGACGGGCCAAATCCGAATCAAGTGCGGAAACTCGCGGAGTTTTGGATTCCGCGCGGCGGCTCCGGCGGACCACTCACGGTGCGCGGCGATGCGATCGCGGACTTTTTGCACTCGGATACCAATGGTCTCGTCACATTCCTGGTTGTCCGTGAAACCGGTGAGACTGATCCGAGCGGCCTTGCGCATGGTTTTGCATCCAAAGAACATCCCACCGCACGGCCTCCGACGCTGCGACTGAAGTGACTTTTCCCCACATGAAAAAACCGATCGCCCTCATTCTCAGTCTCCTGCCCGCCACGCTCGCGATGGCGGAAACTGACGCCGAACGCGAGACGATGAAATTTTTCGAAAACGACGTGCGTCCGCTGCTCGCGAATCGCTGCTACGAGTGCCACGGCGAGAAGAAAAAGAAGGGCAGCCTGCGGCTCGATCACATCAGCTTCATCACGAAGGGCGGCGACTCGGGACCGGCACTCGTGGCGGGAAAGCCCGATGAATCGCTGCTTGTGAAGGCGATCCGCTACGCGGATCCGGAC
>JBDSAR010000229.1:0-9482 GCA_039922035.1 Chthoniobacteraceae bacterium | reverse complement strand
CCGCGCGCCTTGATGATCGCCGCGCCGCGCTGCTGCACGGTGCTGATGAATTCGCCCTTCAGCCACGCCTCGTCCTTGATCACGTCCGGCGCAAATTTGCTGCCGATGCGGGTGTTGTAAAAATCGGGATACATCGTCGAGCTGTGGTTGCCCCAGATGGCGAGGTTCGTCACCTCGGTCACGTCCACACCGGCCTTTTTCGCAAGCTGCGTCTTCGCGCGGTTCTCGTCGAGGCGCGTCATCGCAAACCAGCGGTCCGCCGGCACGTCCTTCGCATTGTTCATCGCGATCAGGCAGTTCGTGTTGCAAGGATTTCCGACGACGAGGATGCGCACGTCTTTTGCCGCGTTCTTCTCGATGGCCTTGCCCTGGCCGATGAAGATCTTGCCGTTGATGCCGAGCAGATCCTTGCGCTCCATGCCCTGCTTGCGCGGCACGCTGCCGACGAGCATCGCGAGATTCACGCCGCGGAAACCTTCATTCAGATCCGCCGTCGCCACGATGCCTTTCAGCAGCGGGAATGCGCAGTCATCGAGTTCCATTACCACGCCGCCGAGGGCGGGCAATGCGGGCTCGATTTCGATGAGGTGCAAAATGACCGGCTGGTGCGGTCCGAAGATCGCGCCCGATGCGATGCGGGGGAGAAGTGAATAGCCGATTTGGCCGGCGGCGCCGGTGACTGCGATGCGGATTGGTGGTTTCATGAAAAGAGGACGCGCAGAACAGCACGGCGCGAAAAATTTCGCAAGTGTTGCGAATGGGCGCGCGAAAACGGGGACGACTTTCGCTCCTTGTATCCGTCCGTCGAACGGATTGTCTTCGCTGCCAATGCTGTCCCGAATTTCCCTCCTGACCGTCCTGCTTTGCCCTGCGATATCGTTTGCCGACGATGTGCCAGCGGCACCGGGCGGCAAGCCGGGGCACTCGACGCACGGGGACGCCTTCGACGAAGGCCCGAGGCAGGCGGCGGTGCTGATGCGCGGGATGGGCAGCGTGAGCTTCAAGATCACGACGCAGAGCGGCGACACGCAGAAATTTTTCGATCAGGGCGTCGCGCAGCTCCACGGGTTTTGGTACTACGAGTCGGAGCGGTCGTTCCGGCAGGCCGCGAAATTCGATCCCGCCGCGCCGATGCCGTATTGGGGCATGGCGATGTCGAACGTCAACAACGAGAAGCGCGCGGTGGAATTCATGAAGCAGGCAATGTCGCGCCGCGAAAAGGGGACGCCTCGCGAGCGGCTCTACATTGATGCGTACAACGCCTATTTCACCGCGACGAAAAAGGACGGTGACGCGAACAAGGTGCGTCGCACGGCGCTTGTGAAGGCGCTGGAAAAGATCGCGTTCGAGTTTCCGGACGACGTCGAGGCGAAGGCGTTCCTCATGTTTCAAGTTTGGGACAACAGTCAGAAGGGGATGCCCGTCAGCAGTCACGCGGCGCTCGCGGCGTTGGCGAACGAAGTCTTTGCGAAGAACCCGACGCACCCCGGTGCGCATCACTACATCATCCATCTCTGGAATCACGAGGACGACCGCCGCGCGCTGAAGAGCGCAGCGGTGGATGGGCAGTCCGCTCCCGGCATTGCGCACTTGTGGCACATGCCGGGCCACACATTCACCGCGCAGCACCGCTACGCCGAAGCCGCGTGGCAGCAGGAAGCCGCGGCGCGCACCGACCACGCGTACATGATCGCGACGAAGCTCATGCCGGAGCAGATTCACAACTACGCGCACAACAACGACTGGCTCGTGGAGAATCTCGGCTTCATCGGTCGCGTGAACGACGCGATCGATTTGGCGAAAAACATGATCGAGCTGCCGCGCCTTTCGCGAGGACACGCGCTTGTCGGCAAGCCTGCTTATACCGAGGAGCGCGGCGGTTATCAAATGGGACGCCGCCGGCTCACCGATGCGCTGCTCGCGTGGGAGCGATGGGATGCTCTCCTCGCGCTCGACGGCGGCCCTTATCTCCCGGTGCTTGAAGATCCGACCGAGGAGGCCAAACGCCTGCGCGCGATGGGTGTCGCGGCATTTCAAAAGGGCGACAAGACGCGCGGCGCTGCCAAGGCTGAGGCGATCCGGCAGTTGATCGTGAAGACCAAGCAGGAGCGCACCGCGAAAGCGGACGAGGCCGAGGCTGCCGCGAAGACGGCGAAGAAGCCTGCGGATCAGATCGCGAAGGCGATCGCGGATGCGCTCGTGCCGTTCATCCAGCGCAGCGGGCAGTTGGAGAAACTGAACGCCGAACTCGAAGTCTATCGCGCACTCGCCGAGGGACGCACCGCGGATGCGCGCAAGCAGCTCGACAAGGTTGCCGATGTCCCAAAATCGAGACTCGCCCGTCTTCACGAACTCTCGGGTGACAGTGCGAAAGCCGTTCAGCTTGCACGCGAGGCGGTGAAGGAAACCGAAGGCCAGGTGCAGCCACTCGCCAATCTCGCCGATCTCCTCTGGCGGAAGGGCGACAAGAAGGACGCGCTCGAAATTTTCCAAAAACTCCGCCCGCTCTGCGCGCAGGCCGATCTCGATCAGCCGGTCTTCACGCGACTCCGCGTCGTCGCGGATGAACTGAAGCTCCCTGCCGACTGGCGTCCGAAACTCGAATTCCCCCCGGACAGCGGAAAGCGCCCGGATCTCGCAAGCCTCGGGCCATTCCGCTGGCATCCGTACGCAGCGCCCGACTGGAACCTGCCCGATCAGACCGGCGAGACGCGGCTTTTCGCGGAGTTCAAGGGCAAGCCGACGCTTATGCTTTTCTACCTCGGCAGCGGCTGCTCTCATTGCATCGAGCAACTGAACACCTTCGGCCCGATGGCGAAGGAGTTTGAGGCCGCGGGCATCAATCTCGTCGCCGTGGGCACGGAGCGCGCGGAGGATCTGCACAAGACCTATGCGCTGGCGAAGGAGGGGGACGGATTCTCATTTCCGATCCTCGGCGATGCGACGCTCGCGACTTTCAAGTCATATCGCGCGTTCGATGATTTCGAGACGATGCCGCTGCACGGCACTTTCCTCATTGATACCGAAGGCCTCGTGCGCTGGCAGGACATCTCGTATCAGCCGTTCACGCAGGCGAAGTGGCTGCTCGCCGAATCGAAGCGCCTGCTCGCGCTGCCGCGCAATGTCGCGGCCAAGACTCTCTCCTCCAACCCCACGACCAGCATCGCACAACCATGAACCGCCGCACGTTCCTCGCCACCAGCACCGCACTCGCAGCCAGCGCCGTGTTTTCCTCCGCGGAAGATGCTCCAAAAAAACGCCCGAAGCTCAGGAAGGCCGTGAATCTCGGCATGGCTGGCGGGGTGAAAGGCAGCGTGACTGACAAGTTCAAGGCGATCCGCGACGCGGGCTTCGACGGCATCGAGCTGAATCTCCCCGGCGAACTCACGACGGATCAAATCATCGAGGCAAAGAATGCGAGCGGGCTCGAAGTCGCAGGCATCATCTGCACGCCGCACTGGACCTTCCCGCTGAGTTCGCCCGATCCGGCAAAGCGTGAAAAGACCGTGAACGGTCTCAATTTTGCGCTGAAGCAGGGCGGTGAAATCGGCTGCAAGCGGGTGCTGCTTGTGCCTGGCACTGTCGAGAAGGACGTGACCTACGAACAGTGCTGGACGCGCTCCATCGAGGGCATCAAGCGTTGCATCGAGACCGCGGAGAAAAGCAAATGCGCCATCGCGGTGGAGAATGTGTGGAACCGTTTCATCAACGAACCCGTGGCCGCAAAACGCTTCCTTGAGGAAATCAACAGCCCTTGGGTTGGCTGGCATTTCGACATCGGCAACTGCATTACCTTCGGCTGGCCGGAGCACTGGGTCCGCACGCTCGGCAAGAAGCACATCTACAATCTGCACATCAAGGAATACAGCCGAAAGCAGCGCGATCAAAAGGGGCCCGGCGCGGGCTTCGGCGTCGAGCTGATGGAGGGGGACAACGACTGGCCCGTGGTGATGAAGGCGCTCGATGAGATCGGCTACGAAGGCTACGGCATCCTCGAAGTGCGCGGCGGCGACGCCGAGCGGCTGAAGTTCCTCGCCGAGCGCACGGACAAAATCTTCGCCAGCTGATTTGTAGCCGCCGAGGGAACGAGGCGGGCACGCTCAAACTTGGATTGCTGAGAACGATCAGTCCGCCTCCCCGCGTCGTCAGCTACTCTGAAATGCACCGCCTACATGAAGAACTTCCTGAACAGCCAGGGCAGGATCACCATGGCGAGAACGATTACGACAAGGACGCTTATGGATGCTGATTCTTGCATGTGGGGATTTTGAGTGTGCCGGCGCGCGCCGTCAATCAGGTCGGACTCAGCGCGCGCTCTCCGCATCCGCGCGGAAAATGCGGATCCATTTTTCCACATCGGAGACCATCATGCGCGAACCGATCTTGCGCTTGAGACCGAGGCCGCCCTCGATGCCCGTGGTGCTCACAAGATTGCTCTGACAGACGAGCGTGAGCGCCTTGCCGTCGAGCATGACGGGGTGCAGCTCGTAGATGGTGAGCGAGACGAGGTAGGCGTGCGATGAAAACCATGTGACGTCGAGCACCTGCCGCTTGTCGGGCATTTCCACGCCGTAAACCGCGCCGAGTTGGATGGCCGCTTTTTTATCCGCGACCGAGAGATCCCAGTATGAGAGTTTCGGCGTGCCCGGCGCGCCCTTTGCACCGAGCGGCGCGAGCAGTGCGCCGAAGTGCTTGGTCACCTTGCTCTCCTCGGCGAGCAGGCTGCGAATCTCGCCGCCGGCGTCGTGTGTGCCGACGCTTCCAAAGTCACCATTCCTAGAGAAGCGAATCCAGCGATCATGCAGGATGCCGGCGAGGAACTGCTGCGTGGACGTGGCGGTGCGTGCGCGTGGCATCAGCGGGATCTCGGTTTTGGAAAGCTGAATCGCGCCCCCATCGCCCATCGAGCGGATGAGCGCGGCGGTGGGGGAGTTTTTGGGATTCAGCACGAGTTTGTCGAAGCCCGCGTCCTTTTCATTTTGGAAAACCTGGTGTTGGAAAACCTCAAGCTCCGGGTGCTTCACCGAATTGAATTTCAGCAGCGTCGCGTGGGTGGTTTCGAGCGGCGCATTCACCACGAACACGGCCTGGCACGACATGCCGCGCGCGAGGTTCATCGAGGCGTTGTTGCTGGTCACGATTTTCCCCGTGGCGAGTTCGCGCAGATTGATGCCGTCCACGGAAGTCCAGGTGCGAAGCGAATCGGTTGCGTCGGCTGCGAGCGTCACGGAGGAAAGTGCCAGCAGCGCGAGCGCGTTTGTCAAAATGCAAGCCATGACTGCGGTTAATCCGAAGTGGCGCGCAGCGCAAAGACGAATTGTTTGCGCCCTTCGCCGCATAAACCGTGACGCTACTCCCAGCGAGAGTTTTTGCAGCCAGTGTAGGCGAAGAACAGGCCGATGACGACGTGCGCAAAAAGGACGGCGGCGCAGAGCGTGCCGTTGGCTGGTTCGGTCTGAGCGATCTGCTTGATCGCATCGTAGTAGCGGGTGCTCTCCATTGAGCGGATGAAGCCGCTCCAGCCCCAGAAGCTCGCGATGAAGACCTGCGTCACAAGTGCGATCGCCTTCGGCAGCGCCAGCACTGCGCCGCTGAGCGGGAGCTGGAAACCCACGAGATATATCGAGAGCAGCGACGATTGCTCGGCGGATTTCATCCACGAGGAGATGCCGAGGCAGACGGACGTGATCGCCGCATTCACGAGGAAGAGGCTGAGCGCCTGCATGGCAAAATCGCCCTGAAAGCCGACGATCATATTCACGAAGATCGTCATCCACAGCGACTGCGCGAAGACGAGCGCGCCGAGGAAAGTCACCTTGCTCGCGACGTAGGCAAGCGGACTGAGGCCGGCGAATTTCTCCTTCTCGAAAAGGTTTCGTTCACCGGCAACCTCGCGTGCGGAGTTGTTCGAACCCATGAGTGCGAGGAGGATCACCTGAAACATAATTAAGCCGCTCACGAGCGTGCCGGTCTTCGCGATTTGCTGGAGCGCGGCGGCTTCCTGTCGCGCGCGTTCGAGCAGATTTGCCCCGCCGTCGGCGACGAGTCCCTTCACCTGCGGCAGGCCGTCGAATGCGAAGATCACCACGAGGCATGGAAAGCCGAACAGCAGCGCGAGCTGGAGGATCACCTGACCGCGGTCGCGGAAGAAAAGTTTCCACCGTCGTGCGAGCAGCACGCCGAATTGCACGAACACCCCCGGCACCACCGTGGCCGATTTGTGGGGCTCTTCGTCGGGCGCGTCGGCTTTTTTCTCTGTGACTATCTTTTCCTTTTCCTCGACGATCTTGCGCAGTCGTTCGACTTCCTCCTCCTCGCTCAGTTCCGGCTTCCCGGCTTTTTCGTCGCTCGGTGCAGGCGCGGGCGCCGCAGCTTTGATGGCTGGCAGTGCGCTTTGCTCGTAGTAGTTCGCGCGGTACTTTTCCCACGAACGATGCCAGTCGGAGGCCTTGCGCTGTGCGAGCCGCGGATAGAGGTCCGCTGGATTGGTGATGCCGAAGTAGTGCGCGAGCAGCTTCGGCGTGGCGTGATAGACGAGGTGGCCCTGGTAAAGGACGATGACGCTGTCGTACAGCGCGACGTGCTGGAGGCTGTGCGTGACGCTCAGGACGATGCGCTCATCGCTGCGCGAAAGGTCATGCATGAGGTGGACGATCTCGTCCTCGCTTTTTGGATCGAGGCCGCTGGTCACCTCGTCGCAGAGCAACAGGGAAGGGGAGCTGACCATTTCCATCGCCATCGCGAGCCGCCGCTTTTGTCCGCCGGAAAGCAGCGCCACGCGACGGTCGCCGATCTCCGTGAGGCCGACATCCGTGAGCACCTTGTCAATCCGCGCATCGAGTTCCTCCCCGCCCAGCCCGGCCACGCGCAGGCGCAGCGCGCTCTCGATGCACTCCTCCACCGTGAGCAGCTCGTATGCGATGCTGAACTGCGGGACGTAGCCAATCTCATGCGGATCGAGATCGCCCTCGGCCACGACATCGCGCCCCTTCCAATGAATCGCTCCTGTGCCGTGTTCCTTGATGCCCGCGATCACTTTCAGCAGCGTGCTCTTCCCGCAGCCGGACGGGCCGATGATGGCTGCGAAGTGCCCGTGCGGAAGATGGACGGAAATCTGCGAGAGGAGGAACTGCTCCCCGCCGTCGTTCTGGATGGAAAGCGAGACGTCTTTGAGTTCGAGCACGGTTCTGTTCGGGGGTTCGGTTTCTTGTCAGAGGAATTTCGCGCGGTGCTAGCGCTGGGCTAAATGCGCAAACCATGCTTTCTTTGCAAGCCGCCCTCGTTCATTTCGCACCACTCCATGGCCGTCCGTTCGTCAAAAAACTCATCCTCCGCCCGCTGGCCCAAGGTGCTCGCGTGGACCGGCGTCGCGCTCGTCGTGCTGGTCTTCGTCGGCCTTGGAGTCGTGAAAATGTGGGTGAACTCGTATCTGCGCAGCGCGGAATTTCGCAAACAGATCAGCGAGCGCACGGCGGAGCATTTGCAGGCGCAGGTGGAGATCGCGCCGATCCGTTTCGATACGACGGAATTTTTCTGCGACGGGCTGAAGGGCGAAGGCGCGCGCGACGGGAAATTTTCCGACATCAAGGTCGAGAACGTGCACGGCGAGTTCCGCCTGCCGAGCGTCTGGCGGATGCTTTTTGGCGACAAAAAATTCCGCGTGGAGAGTGTGGACGTGCAACGCGTCGAGGTGAACTTTTTCGAGCCCCGCCTCGCACTCGACCTCCCGCATCCGGCGAAAAAGGACAAGCTCACGGAGATCGGTCGCATCGGTGTGCGTGAGATGATCATCGGCTGGCAGGGCGGCTCGGTGAGCGGGCTCGCCGTCACCGGGACGCCGGTCGAGGGCGGCTGGAAAGTCGTCGGCGATGGCGGACACGCGAAGCAGCGCGGGCTGCCGGATATGGACATCACCGCGCTGCGTGTCGTCCACAAGGAGCCCACGCTTTTCGTGCAGGAGGCCAAGCTCCGCGCCGAGGGCGGCGAGGTCTCGGTGACCGGCGAGGTCACGGAAAATGAGAAGGTGGATCTGCAGTTCAAGACGAGCGGCATGAATGTGTTTCCGCTGCTGCCCGAGGACTGGCGCGCACGGCTGCATGGCCGTGTGACGGGCGATGGCCGCATTCAGATTTCGCTGCACGACGGGCCGCCGGTGCCGCCGGTGGTCACGGGTCACGCGGAGTTGCGGCAGGCCGTCCTCGAGGCGCTGCCGGTGCTGGAAAAAATCGCGAACTTCACGAAGACCGATCGCTTTCGCAGGCTCCAGCTCAACCAGGTGCGCGGCGATTTCCGCTACGACAAGAGCGGGCTGCACGTGAGCAACCTCACCGTGGAGAGCGACCGGCTCATCGTGGTGAAAGGCGCATTCACCGTCGCGAATGGCGAGATTGACGGCACCTTCGAGCTCGGCATTACGCCGGCGCCGCTGCAGTTCCTGCCTGGCTCGCAGGACAAGGTCTTCAGCGCCCCGCGCGACGGCTACGCGTGGACGCCGTTGCGCGTCACCGGCCCGGTACGTTCGCCACGCGAGGATCTTTCCGCACGGCTCTACGCGGCGGCGGAAAATGCCGTCGTGGAAAAAGTGCAGAGCACCGCGACCGAGGCCGTCGGCGGCGCCGTGGACACGGCGAAGAAGGGCGTGAATGGAGTGCTCGGGCTGCTTTTTGGCAACTGATGCCATCTCGCGGAATCAGTCGGACAATAGCTGTGCGGCGATCAAGGAGCCGGGGCGCCCACGCCCCGTGTGTCGCACGACTCGGGGCGGGGCACTCCGAGGCCTTGAACTGACCAGCGCTGGACCATCGCCACTCGTTCGAACAATTCCGCGAGACGGCATGAACCTGTCTTTGATGACAAACCCGGTTGGATCGAGATCCCGGTTCGGATCGTAGGCGCGCTTGGGACAGCGCGGACGCGGGCTCCCGTCCGCGCCTACTTTATGCGCGCACGCCGAGGCCGATCACTTCGCGCAGGTATCTGATCGAGCGCGCGAGTTCGCCTTTCTGGTATTCCTGATCGGCGAGTTTCTTGTCCGGTCCCTCGGCCTTGAACGGCGGGATGGCGTGGCCGCGTTTTGCCAGCGCCTTGAAATGTGCGAGGGCTTCGGGGCGCTTGTCGTAGTGTTCCCAAAACTCGGGCTTCTTGTACGGGAAATTTTTCGCGAAGCCCGAGATCGTCTCGATCATGATCGGCACCTGCGGGCAAAGCTCGGCCCAGCGCGCGGCGTATTTTTTCCAGTCCATGAGGCCCTCGCCCGCGGCGGTCCACTGGATGGTCGCGCCGTCCTCGGTCTCCCAGATCATGTCGTCGCGCAGGCTGGAGCAGATGGTGTATTTGCCGAGATTCTCCAGCACGTCCTGCGGGTCTTCGAGGGTCCACGCGGCGTTGCCGGAATCAATGTTCACGCCGACGAAATCCTTGCCCGCCTCCTCGACGAGATCCGCGAGTTCCCACGAGTGCATGTCGCCCGCGTGGTTTTCGAT
>JBDSAR010000228.1:0-3531 GCA_039922035.1 Chthoniobacteraceae bacterium | reverse complement strand
ACGAAAAGCTGCGCTTCCGCGTGAATGTCTTCCGCCAGCGCGGCAATCTCGCCATCGTCATGCGCAAGGCGCAGACCGAGGTGCCCACGATCCAGGGACTGGCTCTGTCGCCCACCTTCAAGGAAGTCGCGAAGGAAAAGACCGGGCTCATCCTCGTCACCGGCGCGACCGGCAGCGGCAAGACGACCACGCTCGCGGCCGTCCTCGATGAAATCAACCGGTCCCAGGCGGTGCATGTCGTGACGCTCGAGGATCCGATCGAGTATCTGCACCCGCACAAAAAGGCGACCTTCAATCAGCGCGAACTCGGTCCGGACTTTGATGATTTCCCGAGCGGCCTGCGGGCTGCACTCCGGCAGGCGCCAAAGGTCATCTTCGTCGGTGAAATGCGTGACCGCGCCACGGTCGAGATCGCGCTCACCGCCGCGGAAACGGGCCACCTCGTCCTTTCCACCATCCACACCATCAGCGCCGGCCAGACCGTAAACCGCATCCTCGGCATGTTCGAGCGCGAGGAGGAGGCCCAGCTCCGCCTCCGCCTCGCAGACACCCTGCGCTGGATCGTCTCGCAGCGGTTGCTCCCCCGCATCGGCGGCGGACGGCATCTCGTGCAGGAAATCATGGGCAGCAACATGCGCACGCGCGAAGCGATTCAGATGGGTGAGGACGACGGGCGCACATTTTACGAGATCATCGAGCAGAGCCAGACGTTCGGCTGGGGCACATTCGATCAGGCGATCGTCGCAGCCTTTGAGTCGCGAAAAATCAGCGACGAGACCGCGCTGCTCTACTCGACCAACAAGGCGAAGATGAGCCGCTTCGTGGACGACGCGAAGAAGCGCATGAACCTCGTCGAAGTGGACACCACGGGCATGAAACTCGACCGCCAATCCTTCTCCATCGCCAAATGAGCACGCTCACGGACCACGATTTTCACCACCGGATTGACCTCTTCGAGCCGGGCGACACGACAGCACTCGTCTGCGTGGACGTGCCCGAGGTGCAGCGGCTCGTCGTGGACAACCTCACCGAACTCGGCTGCAAGATTCACACCGGCCTCTTCACCGAAGACATCCTCGTGAAGCTCCAGACGCACGCCTACGACATCGTCGTCATCGCCGAGCATTTCGCGGACTCCAATCTGCAGAGCAATCCCATCCTCCAAGCCACATTGGAAATCCCGCCCGACCAGCGGCGCAGGCAGATCATCGCGCTCGTCGGCAGCAGCATCCATACGGACAGCGACATGGAGGCATGGTCGCACAGCGTGAATCTCGTGGTGAACCTCGCCGACGTGCCGAACATCAAGCATGTGCTGCGACGTTCCATGCAGCGCAGCCGGAGCTTTTACACGCCCTACGCCGAGGCGCTGAGCGCAGCCGAGCGCGTGTAACGCACCGCATCGCACCGCGGCTTCATTTCGAAAGTCGCACGTCTGCGGAGATGCGGAGATCCGGCCCGATCCTGCGGAACGAAACATTTTCCAGTCTTGGAGCCTTGCGGGTGCTGGCCGCTCCCATCCCGCCGATCCCATCCGGTCCGCCGCACAGCATCGGCGCGAGGTAAAGTTGCACACGATCCACGAGACCCGCGTCGAATGCCGCGCCGAGCAGTTTCCCCCCGCCCTCGATCATCACGCTCGTGCAGCCGCGCCTGCCGAGATCGCGCAGCACCGCGCGGAGTGATTTGCCGCGGAAGATCAGCGTGCGGTCGCGATGCGCGTCGGAAAAAAGATGCGCGTCCTTTGGCAACTGCGCCCTGCGCGTGAGCACGACGCGCCACGGTTGCCTCATAACACCACGCAGCCCGCGCACGGTGAGCCGTGGATTGTCCGCGCGCACCGTGCCCGCTCCGACAAGGATCGCATCCACTTGCGCGCGCAGCCTCATCGCGTCGGCGCGCGATTTTTCAGACGTCAGCCATGCGCCCTCACCCGGCGGACGCGTGAACCGGCCATCGAGCGAAAGCCCCGCCTTTGCGGTCACGAGCGGCATCCCCGAGATGATCCATTTGTTGAATCCGGCGTTCAGCGCCGCGCATTTTTCCGCGAGGACTCCTGCCGTCACCGCGACGCCCGCTTTTTTCAAGACGGCAAACCCGCGACCGGCGTGACGCGGATTCGGATCCGTCGCACCCACCACAACCCGCGCGATGCCCGCCGCGATGATCGCATCCGTGCAGGGCGGCGTGCGCCCATGAGTGCAGCACGGCTCCAGCGTGACAAACATCGTCGCGCCGCGCGCGAGTCCCGGTCTTTTCAGCGCCCGCAGTGCCTCGATCTCCGCGTGAGGCCCGCCCGCGCACCGATGCCAGCCTCTCGCAATCACGCGTCCACCTTTCACGATCACCGCGCCCACAGCGGGATTTGGCGACGTGCGTCCGACTCCCCTCGCCGCCTCACGCAGCGCGAGGCGCATGAATTTCTCATCGTCCTCACAGTTCATGGCTCATGCGCCATCCCTATCTGCCCCACACCCGCACCGCAAGCCGGCTCGCATGGCGCACCCGGGGAGGCTCGAACTCCCAACCTGCGGTTTAGAAGACCGCTGCTCTATCCGATTGAGCTACGGGCGCTTTATGTTGAATACCAGTGTCTTGCGAAGTTTTTAGAGGATGCTATTTTTGTGCTTGTAACCCGTTTTAGTAACCTTGTAGCCTGATGCACGTTATGACCAGCGCTCCAGTTCTCACAAAAGTTGCAGAGTGTTTGTATCGGAATCAGCACGGCACCTACTTTGCCTTGCTCAAGGTCAGCCGCAAGCAAATCAAGCGATCGCTCAAAACGACTGATTCGGCGCTGGCGCGGCGGCGATTGGCAGAGCTGCGCTCGAAGGCGCAAGGGCTTTCCGGCGACGAACGCAGCATGACGTTTGACCAACTCGCCGAGCGCTGGCTCGCATTGCTGAAGTCCGACCTTCGGCCCGCCTCGTGGCGACGCCTCGACGGACTCGTGCGCGTGCTCAGCAGATTCTTCAAGGGCACGCCAGTTCGCTCCATCGGCCAGACACAAATCGAGAAATGGAAAGTGAAACGCGGTTCCGTCGTGAGTGCGCGCTCATTCAACTACGAGCGCGAGGTCTTGCGTCGCCTTCTCGAATACGCCCGGACAAAGTTGTGCATCATCCTCGAAAATCCGGCGCTTGAAATTAAGAAGCGCAAAGTGGGCAAGGCAGAGGTCGTAATTCCGACGAAGGATCAGTTTCGCCTGTTAGTCGAAACCCTCAGAGCCGAACCTCGCGTCAAGGAAGCAGCAGACTTCGTGGAGTTGCTCGCGTACTCGGGTATGCGTCTCGGCGAAGCCACTCAGGTGCGCTGGCGGGATGTCAATCTTCAGACGGACACGTTGCTGGTCACCGGCGGCGAACAGGGAACAAAAAATCATGAAGTGAGAACGATCCCCCTTTTTTCACCTCTGCGCCGTCTGTTAGAGCGATTGGCCGACAAAGACGGCAAACTCGCAAACGAGCGCATGTTTTCACTTTATTCCGCGAAGACGGCGATTGGGACGGCTTGCAAGAAAGCGGGCCTATC
>JBDSAR010000227.1:0-2907 GCA_039922035.1 Chthoniobacteraceae bacterium | reverse complement strand
GTTTTCCGGCGCGGACGAATTCCTCCTCGGTCAGCGCGCCGTCGTGATTCGTGTCGAAATTTTTGAAGCGTTGCTCGGCGTCCTCCTTCTTCCCGAGACCGGCCTTGTATTCCTCGAAGGTAAGTCTGCCATCACCGTCCTTGTCCCACTTTTTGAAAATCGCGGCGCGATCACCGGCCGCAGGCTTTGCGTTGCCCGGCTTGTTCGCGCCTTTCTGCGCACGACCGTTGTCCTGCGGTTGGCCGGTCTGCATCGCGCTTTCGCGCGCGGGGCTGGGCGGGAGCGTCTTCGCCCAGGCGAGCGCCTTGTCCGTGAGCGATTTCACGACCTCGGGATTTGCCGGGGCCATGTCGTGCTCCTCGCTGATGTCCTGCGGGATGTTGAAAAGCTCCGCGTGCGTGCCGTCGTGATTCACGAAAAGTTTCCAGTCGCCATCGCGCACCGTGAGCATCGGTGGCATGTAGCCTCCTTCCTTGCCGCCCGCGACATTGAAGAGCCACTCCCAGTGCAGCGGCTTCGTGCGCGTGCGTGATTTCCCGAGCCAGATGTCGCTCACGTCCTCGCCGTCGGGCTGCAAATCCGCGGGCAGCGCGGTGCCGGTGAGCTGGCAGATCGTCGGCAGAAAATCCACGCCGCCCGTCACGCTCGTCTCGTCCCTTTTCCCCGCCGCGACATGGCCCGGCCAGCGCACGATTCCAAATGTGCGGATGCCACCCTCATACATGCTGCGCTTGCGCGCACGGAGCGGCCCGGCGTTGCCCACGCCGCCGTTCGATGCGTTGCCGATGCGGTAGTCCTCGGGCCCATTGTCGCTTGAGAAAAAGATGATCGTGTCCTCCGCGAGCTTCATCTCATCGAGGGCGGCGAAGAGCCGGCCGAGCTGCGTGTCGAGATCCGTGAGCGACGCGCAGAAGACCTGCATCTGGCTCTTCAGATCCTTGGCCTCGCCGAGATATTTCTGCATCCACGGGCCGAACCCGGGATCGCCCGCGCTCGGATTGAGATCCTTGTAAACCGCGAGCTGCTCGGGCGTCGGGTTCAGCTTCGCGTGCGGCAACAGCGTCCACACATTCGCGTAGAACGGCCCGCCCTTGTGCTCGCGGATGAATTGGATCGTCTCATCCACGATCATCGCCGTGCTCTTCGCGCGAAAGTAAGGGTCCTTCCCCTCCTCGCCGAGCTGCGGGCCATTCGAGTTCACCGTCTTTGAAACATCAAAGCCGTATGCCTCCGGAGGCGGCGCGCCGTTGCCGTTGCCGAGGTGCCATTTTCCAAAATGCGCCGTCGCATAGCCCGCGCCTTTGAGCAGCGTCGCGAGCGTCGGCACCTTCGGATCGAGCCAGTCGGGCATCGCGCGCGCCGCGTTCGTGGCGTGGTCCGCGAAGTGCCCATGCACGAAATGCCGCGCCGCAGAATGCGAAGTCATGAACGCCGTGCGGCTCGGCGAGCACACCGTCGCCGCGACGTAGAACTGCCGGAGCCACGTGCTCTGCGAAGCAAACTTGTCGAGGTTCGGCGTCTTCGCATACGGATGCCCGGCGAAGTGCGCGTCGTTCCAGCCCTGGTCGTCGGTGAGGATGAAAATGACGTTCGGCCTTTTCTCCGCAGCATGCAGTGCAGCGAATGAGACGAGAAGAAAAGTGATGATGGCGGGAATGGACTTCATGCTCGATCGAAGGTGGGGAAGGACGTGTGCATGGAATTGAAATCACTTTGCCGCCGCTTTCGTGGCCCCGTTCGGAACGGGCACGAGTGAGAAATTGCGGAAGCCCGCGCTGCCGCCCGTGAGGAAATCCACACCGCCCTTCTCGCTCTCGAAGATTTTGTCCGTGGCGCTGAATTTCGTCCCGCCGATCTCGCCGTCGAGATTGATGCCGTCGAATTTCAGCGTGAGCGTGTGCCACGTGCCAAGGGTGAGGCCGAGCGGGACTTTTTTCAGCACCTCGTTCTTCTCGCCTGTCACATCCATGAGGACGAGGCGGTCGGGTGCGAGGTCGGTGCGGATCAAAATATCGCCTGCCGGATTGCGGAGGCGGAAGGTGAACTGACTCTCCGCCGTGAGGTTGAATTCGCAGCTCAGTGTGCCGCTGCGAAACACCGCCGGGCCGCGCAGCATCGCGTCCTTCTCGCCGGGGTTCGGCGACGCCCACAGTGCGCCGTCCTTCGTCTCCCAGGTTCCGCGCTGGGCCTTCCACGGCTTGCCGGGCAGCTTCGCGAATGACTCGCGCACGGCACCGTCGCCCACAGCCGCGCCGGGTGCGGCGGGCAGTGGCACGCCTTTGTTTTTCTTCCGTTCGGCCTTGGGTTTCTTCGCCTTGAAAGTCGCGGGTGGTTCCAGGCCGAAGCGTTTGGCTCCGGCCGTCTTCGGGTTCGCCATTTCGGCGAGCCATGCGTCGTGGAGCTTCGTGAGTTCGGCGACTTTCTCCGGCATCTGTTTCGCGAGATCGCTTTTCTCCGACACGTCCTTGCCGAGATCAAAGAGGCTCACGCGCGCCCGCTCGCCGACAAGTTTCCAATCGCCCGAGCGCACCGCCCACCAGCCTTCCTCGCTGCCGGAGGACCAGAAGAGATTGCGCGGCGGCGGCGCAGTTTGACCGCGGAGGACCGGCAAAATATCGCGCCCGTCGAAAGGCTTCGCATCCACTGCGGTGAGCCCCGTCGCCGCGAGCACCGTCGGCAGGATGTCGAGCGAGATCACCGGCGCGCTGCTCTCGCCAGCTTTCAGTTTCGATGGCCAGCAGACGAGAAAGGGCACGCGGATGCCGCCCTCGTAGTCCTGGTGCTTGCCGCCGCGCAACGGCGTGTTCACCGCGCTCTGCGCGAGCGGCCCGCCGTTGTCGCTGATGAAAAACAGCAGCGTGTTTTCCCACACGCCCTGCTTTTTCAGCGTGTCCACGACGCGGCCGA
>JBDSAR010000226.1:0-7531 GCA_039922035.1 Chthoniobacteraceae bacterium | reverse complement strand
CACGAGCCAAGGGGCGATCATGCCGCTGGTCACGACGGGCGCTGCGCCGTTGATGAGGGTGAGATTCACCCGGCTGTCGCTCGTGCCAGCCGCATTTTGGCCAAAAGCGGCCGGCTGCGTGGTGCCGCTGCGCAGGAAGGAGACAGCCCCGTTGTTCTGCCGCACGAGATTTCCCAGCGTGAGCACGGCATCCGCATTGTCGGTTGCCGGCGTCGCCTTGACGGTCACGTTGACGGTGCTGCCGCCGGAGGCATTCACGGTGCCAAAGTTCTGCGTGGTGGTGGTCGCCGCCGTGTTCGAGCCGGTGAAGGTGAGATTGCCGCTGTAAAGCCCGAGCGTGGTCGTGGGGCCGACGCGCAGATCCGTGGTGCCGCCCGCCAGGCCGACCCCCGAGTCGTTCAGGACGAGTCCCGCGGCGGCCGCGTTCGTCTGGTAAACGTTGATCGTGCCATTTCCCAACTGAGGCGACGCGCCGACGTAATTGGCGGCGGTCGTATCGAGGGTGCCGGCGAGAATGTTGATCGTCCCCGTGCCGAGCGGGCCGTTCGTTCCCACGGCAGTGCCGGCGACCTGCACGACCGCCAGCTTGTTGATCGTCACAGTGCCCGTGAGGGCGTTCGCGTTGTTGATGGCAAAGGTGCCGCTGCCATTCGTGACGGCAAACACATTGGCCATCGGCGAGCCGACAGTCAGCGCAGTGGGGGCGAATGCGGAAAGCTGATTGAGGTTCGGGAGCGTGAGCGTGCCGGTCCCTCCGAGGCGCAGGATGCCGTCCGCCGCCTGTTGGATCGTCCCGGTCATGATCGTGCTCGTCGAAGCGCCGAAGTAGATGGGGCCGTTCCCGGGAATGCCAATCGCGCCGAGGTTGATGCTCTGGCTGTAGGCCGACGCCGCGCCGGGCACGCCTGGAGTGACGGCACCATAGTTTACCGCGCCGGTATTCACCTCAAGCGTAGCGCCGTAAGGGCTGATAAAGGCATTGGCCAGCGAACTGCCCACGACGATGTCCGACACCGTGGAGTCCAGCCGGATGATGCCGAGCGAATTCGCCGCACTTTGCACCGACAGCGTCTGCCCGCCGGAGAACGTGGCACCCGTGGCACTCGTAAATGCGATGGCCGCGTTGGGGTTCACGATGATATTTCCCGTGCCCGCCTGGGCGGAGCTATCGGCAAGGGTGACGGCCCCGGCAAAGATATTTGTTCCGCCAGAGTAATTATTGTTCGTCCCGAAGAGGTTCACTGTGCCTGTGCCGAGTTTGTTCAGCGCACCCGGGCCGTCCACGCCGCCGGTGAAGGCGACCATGTTTGCCGTCGCGCTTCCTGCCGTGAAGGTGAGCGCCGTGCTGATGGTCGAGAGCGGTCCTCCGAGCGTCGTCGCGCCGTTCACCTGCAGGCCGTAGGTGTTGCCGTTCGTGATCGTGAGCTGGCTGTTGTTGATGCTCAGGCTGTTGATCGTGATCGTGTTTCCGGCATTCGCCCCCGCGTTGTTCACGTTGAGCGTCGAGTTGCCGTTGACGAAAAAATCGTTATTGTAAGTGGTGCTGCTGTTGTTCAGCAACTGAAGCGTGCCGAGTTGCAGCGTGACAGTTCCGCTGCCCAGCGACGTGGCACTGCCAGACGAAGCCAGCGTGCCGCCATTCACAAGGATCGGCCCGAACAGCCCCGTGTTGGTGCCGAGGACGGTGAGTGTGCCGCCACCGGCCTTGGTGAATCCAGCCGTGCCGGCGATGCCCGCGATGGCGGCCGTGCCGATGCTGGCGTTCGCATCGGCAGTGATGATGGGGCCTGGACCGGCGAGCGTGAGGGTGCCCGCCGTGAGGTTCGTCGTGTAGCCGCCCGTGGTGAAGGTCAGCCCGTTCACCGTGAGCGGGGCACTGAACACGATCGCGCCGCCCGCAGCCTGGCCCCCAAAGAACACCAGATCGGTGGCGGAGACCGTGGCAACGTCCACCGCCGAAAATCCGTCCCAGAATCTGGGTGTCACCGCATCATAGGTGCCCGCACCGCCGAGGCCGAATCCCGTGGAGATCGACTGCCCCGAATCCACGTTTCCATTGTTGTCCCACCAATAATTCGTCGCACTGGACAGGGTCGCGGCGACGATCGACACCGCCAGCACGGCGACAGAGCCCGCGAGTGCCTTTGGCTTTCGGAATATCTTGGGCCACCGCTTTTGCTTGGATGATTTGCGGAGGTTGAGGCGGTTCATTTTCATGGTGTGGGATGGGAAATGGAAAAGCCCGTCAGCGGTGGATCGGCCGTTGACGGATATTTAGGGGATTAAAAATAGGTGGCTGAGGGGGCCAGATTTTGGGCGGCTGATGGGGGTGGAAATACGGGGCTAGGGGGGGTGAAAGTTGGGTATAATATGATCGAGATGGGTAAACCGCGAGTTTTTTTCGGGTTTGAAAATACACCGGACTTTGTCGAGCGGGAGGTATGTCGGAGCCCGGAGGTCGAGGGTCATTCACCCATGGGATCGCATTCTTCCCTCGCCGTCATCCTTTGGAACAAAACGGTTTTTGCGCATGGCCGGTGCAAGCGCGGTGGCGACACTCCGAAGCGCATCATGGTTTCCCGTGTTGTCGTGCCGCGCGTGTGCCGTGTAGATCGATGCCGAATGAAATCCTCCCGACTTCTCCTGCCATCCATCCTCGCATTCTGCATCCATGCAGCGAGTGCGCTCACCGTGCGCGTCGCTCCGGATGGGAAGGACGGCGGCGATGGCGCGCAGGCCACATTTGCCGGTGCGCGTGATGCGGTGCGCAAGGCGCGCGACGCGGGTGACAAGAGCGGGGGGAAGGTGATTTTCTCCGAGGGCACTTATGCGATCACGGAGCCTGTGATCTTCGAGCCGCGCGACAGTGGCGTGAGCTACGAGGCGGCGTCGGGTGCAAAAGTGGTGATCACCGGCGGACGGAAAATCACCGGTGCGATGAAGGACGGGATGTGGACGGCGAAGGTGGATCCGGCGTGGCGCTTCGAGGGGCTGTGGGTGAATGGCGAGCGTGCAACGCGTGCGCGGACGCCGAACGAGGGTTTTATCCAGGCGATGGGGCAGCCGCAGAAACCGCCCGGCGATGCGAAGCCCACGGGCGATGCGGGGAAGACGATGCTCGCGATCGAGCCGCAGTACGCGAAGGAACTTGCGGGGCTTTCGGCGGAGGAGAGACGCGACGTGAATGTGAATGTGTATTTTTCATGGGACATGGCGAGGCACCGACTGGAGAACGCGGATGCCGACGGCACGCTGCAATTCACCGGGCCGCTGCAGCGTGAGTTCTTTTCCCTCGCGCCGTTTCACAACCTGCGGCTGGAAAATTACCGCGCTGCGCTCGACGCGCCGGGCGAGTGGTTCCTCGATCGCGCAGGCACGCTGTTTTACATTCCGCGCAAGGGCGAGACGGTCGCCGATGTGTGGGCGCCCGTCGCGCCGCAGTGGATCGTGATGCGTGGCGACGCGGCGAAGGATGAGTTTGTGAGCGGACTCACTTTCCGAGGGCTGAGCTTCCAGCATCAGGCGTGGGTCACTCCGGACGGCGGTGCATTTTTTGGCCAGGCCGAAAGCAAACTCATCTCAGCGATCGAGACGGACGGTGCGCGCGGCATCACTTTCGAGGATTGCGAATTCGCGCACACGATGACGTATGCCGCGTGGTTCCGCCGCGGGTGCAGCGACATCACGCTTCGCAAATGCAACATCCACGATCTCGGTGCGGGCGGTGTGAAAGTCGGTGATCCCGCCGTCGCGAAGGACGGCCCGGATCACACGCACCACGTGCTCGTGGACAACTGCATCATCCAAAGCGGGGGCCGCGTTTTTCCTGCCGGCATCGGCGCGCTCATTTTCCACGCGAGCGACTGCACGCTGCGGCACTGCGACATTGCGGATTTTTTCTACAGTTCGGTGAGCATCGGCTGGACGTGGGGCTACAAACCGACCCCGTGCGCGCGGAACACGGTCGAGTTTTGCCACCTGTATCATCTCGGCTGGGCGGAACTGAGCGACATGGGCGCGGTTTACACGCTCGGGCCGCAGCCGGGCACGATCATCCGCGGCTGCCACATGCACGACATCGGCTGCGCGAGCTACGGCGGCTGGGGCATGTACAATGACGAGGGCAGCACGGGCATCGTGTGGGAAAACAACCTCGTCCACGACACGCAGGACGGCGGCTACCACCAGCATTACGGGCGCGGGAATATCATCCGGAACAACATCTTTGCGTTTCAAAAGGAGGTGCAGATCCGGCGCAGCAAGCCGGAGGAATTCCTGGCGTTTGCCTTCGAGCAAAACATCGTGCTCTTCCGCGAAGGACGGCTCTTCGGACATGTGGACAAGAACTGGTTCGACGGCCGCGTACACCTCGAGCGCAACGTGTATTGGAAGACCGGCGGAGAGACGTTCAGCCTCGCGGGCAAGACGTGGGACGAGTGGCGGAATTTTGGCAACGACGTGGAAAGCGTGATCGCCGATCCGCTTTTCATCGCGCCGGAAAAAGGAGACTACACGCTGCGCCCCGAATCGCCCGCGCTGAAGCTCGGCTTCAAGCCGTTCGACTGGCGGCTCGCCGGAGTCACGGGCGACGACGCGTGGAAGAAAATCGCGGCGCGTGAATTTGGCCCGATGAAATATGGCATCAAGCCGAAGGCTCCGGCGATGAACCTCGCGGAGGGTTTTGAAGGCACTGCGATCGGTGGCAAGCCATCGCGGGCGCAGGGGCATTACAAGAAGGGGCCGATCATCGCAGTCGTGGGCGAGGGAGCGTCAAAGGGCGCGCGATGCCTTCAGCTTACCGACGGCCCCGACATCGAGCCTGCATTCGAGCCGCACTTTTACTACCTCCCAAATCACGAGCGCGGCATCACGCGCGTCGCCTTCGATGTGAAGCTGGAGCCCGGCTACCATTTTCTCCACGAGTGGCGCGACAATACGGTGACCGGCGCGAAGACGTATCAAAGCGGACCGATGATCGAATTCAAGAACGGCACGCTCAGCAGCGGCGGACGCAAGCTGGCGGCATTTCCGCCGAACGTGTGGCTGCACGTGGAGCTCTCTGCAAAAATCGGCGACGGTCGCGACAACACGTTCAATCTCACGCTCACGCTTCCCGGTCAGCCGCCGCAACGATTTGAAAAATTGCCCTGCGCCGGCACGCGCATGGAGAAGCTCGACTGGGTCGGCTTCATCAGCCCCGGCAAGGAAGCGGCGAAATGCTGGCTCGATGAGATCGTGATCGAGAACACGGCGCAGGAGTGACGCGGACACGCCTGTCCGCCTCACTTCAGTCCTCGGTGTGGTTCAGCTCGGGAGGTTCCTGTCTCGCCGCATCGGAAAAAAGCATCGTCTGCTCTGCGTGGGTCGTCGCTGTGCCGGGGCGCGGAGTTTGCGTTTTTCCCGTGAACTGATGCCCCGGCGTGAAGTGCCCGCGACGCAAGGCGGTCTTCGATTTTGCCGGCGGCTGGGGGCGGTGGGAATGCGATTTCATCACATCCGTTTTGCTGCGGAACGCACGGTCGCATCGTCCACGAGTTTGCTGCGCCGATCGGCGGCCTCGATGAGGCTGAGCATGGCGAGCTTGTTCACGCTGCGGCAGATGCCATCGGAGCACTCGTGCAGCGCGGCGAGCGCGGATTCGGTGAAAAGTTCGTCGAGCCGCCCGGCGGTCATCAGTCGGAATTTCACGTATTGCGCGACTTCGCCCTGCGTGAGCGGGTGGAGCTCGCTGCGCATGTAGATGCGGTTGCTGAGCGAGGCGTAGCTCGTGTGCCCGAGGCGCTGCGCGAGGCGCGACTCGCCGAAGAGCAGGCACGTCACCAGCTTTTCCATCGGCGTCTCAATGTTGCTGATCGTGCGGATGATGTGGAGGCAGTCCGCGGAGAGCAGATGGCATTCGTCCACGATGATCACGAGGCGCTGGCCCTGCTCGTGCATCTCGATGATGTGGTTGCTGAGCAGCTTCACCAGATCCTGCACGCGCGCGATGCCGACGGGCAGCGCGAGGTTCAGTTCGGAGAGGATTTCGCGCAGCAGACCCGTCTTGCTGAGGCCGGGTGTGACGAGCACGAGGACGACGCGGTGCGACGGGTCGTCGAAATGCTGGAGCAGGAGCTGGCTCACGAGCGTCTTGCCCGTGCCGCTCGGGCCGGTGACCATGCCGAGCGACGCGCGGTATTCCACCGCGAGCGCCATGCTGCGATACGCATCGGAGTGGCCGTCTGTGCGGAAGAAAAATGCGGGATGCACGCAGTCGGCGAAGGGATTTTCGCGCAGCCCGTACTGGCTCACGAAATCTCCCGCCGGGGCGAACGGCACGAGGCCCATCGCAGGATCCCGCGATCGCGCGGAACCGAGCAGATCCATGAGAGGATCGCTTTCGGGATGGGAGTGCGGCTGGAATGGGTTCGTCTGCGGGGAGGGGATCGGTAGGGCGGGTGGCATCATGGGTTTCTCGTTGGGTGGTGGAGTTTCTTCGGGCAAAATCAGGCGGCTTCGTGTTGTTGCGACGCTCCGTGGTCCCCGGCCTGTCCGGCGCTTTCCGTGCCGATCAGGCGCGCGGCGATGACGGCGATGCGTCGCGCATTCGCGTTGCCGGGATCCGCGATCGCGAGCGGGCGGCGGCTCTGGTTCGCCTGCTCGATGCTCGCATCGCGCTCCAGGAATCCGAGCGTGCCGAGTGAGGAATTCAGAAAGCGGTTCGCGCAGCCGGCGATGCGCTCGAGCACGCGCGCGGCCTGCATTTCCTCCTCAGCCTGGTTGATGAGCACGTGGATGTTCGTCGCGATCCGGTTTTCATGCGCGAGCTTGATCACGCCGTACGCATCGAGGGTGGAGGCGAGGTTCGGCGTGGCGACCACGACGGTCTCCTGCGCGATGCCGAGGAAATGCGTGACGGCGGGCGAAATGCCGGCACCGGTGTCAATGATGAGCACGTCGTAGGTCGCGGCCACGCGGAGCAGTTCGCGCCCGAGCGCATCGAGCATCTGCGCGCCGAGATCGGCCATGCGCCCGATGCCGGAGGCGCCGCAGATCAGATCCACGCCCGCCGGCCCCGGCGTGATCACGTCGTCCATCGCCATGCGGCCATCGATCACGTCGAGCAGAGTCGCCTGCGGATTCACCCCGGCGAAGATGTGGACATTCGCCATGCCGAAGTCGGCATCGAAGAGGAGCACCTTCCGCCCGAGTTGCGCACAGGCCACGGCGAGATTCACGGAGAAGGTGGTCTTTCCCACGCCGCCCTTGCCGCTGGTCACGGCGATGATCCGCGTGCGGCGATACGCGTTGGTGAGTTCCATGCGGACGGCCGCCACCGGGATGCGATGCTCGAAAAGGCGGCGATGGATCCAGGCGATCAGGTCGTTGCGACGGGAGTTGCGCGCCTCGTCGCCGCCCTGCGCCTGGCCGATGAACTCGCCAAAGCTTTTCTCGATGAACTGCATCTGCGCGGGCTCGATTGCGGCAGGCTTGTCCTGCTGGGGCGTTTCCGGGTCGGACTGCTCTGGATGATTCATTCGGGAGGCGGAGT
>JBDSAR010000225.1:0-3774 GCA_039922035.1 Chthoniobacteraceae bacterium | reverse complement strand
ACCTCGCCGGTCTTCACGTGCTCGTAGATGCGCGTGAGCGAGCCGTCTTCGCCGCGCTTCACCTCGATCTCGCGCAGCAGGCGCTTCCGTTCGAGCATGAGCGCGAGAATGTAGCGGGCGTTCGAGTGCTCGATGCCGGGTTCGAGCATGTAGTTCCGGAGCAGGTCCTCGGCGGTCTGCCTGCTCACGGCTTCCGGTGGGGCGGCCTGTGGAGGCTCGAATTTCGAGCGCCAGAATGAAAACGGCGCGGGACTTTCGCCGCGGCTCCTGAACGCCTCCTCGCACAGATCCTCGCGGCGGAAGCCGTCCTTTTCATGGAAGAGCAGCGTGTAGAAGCATTCGCCCTCGTTGAATGCGATGCCGGTGGATGCGCAGTGGGGTGAGCGGCTTTGGATGGTCCAGTCGGTGTTCATTTTTTGCGGGAGAAAAAGCGGAATGCCTCGCGATTTGTGGAGCGCAGCCAGAGCAGGTAGCTGCCGATGACGAGCAGCGTGGCATCCGGCACCCAGCCTGCGATGAGAGGCGGCACGTGGTTTCCTTTTCCCATCGCGAGGAAAAAGAACATGAGGAAGAGGAAGATGAAAAAGATGAAGATGCTCCCGGCCACGGATGCGAGCACGGCACGGCGCGAGAATACGATGCCGAGCGGTGCGGCGATGAAGACCACTGCGAAGCATGTGAATGGCAGCGCCCAACGGTGCTGGAGGTGCGTGCGAAAGGGTGCGAGCTGCGCGTCTGGAAAATCCGCATTTGAGGCGAGGTATTCGCGAAGCTCAGGCACGCTGAGCTGTTCCGCATCCATCCGCGAACTCGTGATGCGGTAGGGCGTCTCGCTCCAGCCCTTGATGATGCGGAAGGCATCCGCACCTTTCTGATTCGACCAGTCATCGTTGGTGCCGGCGATGTTTCCCTCGGTGTCGAAGCTGACCTGCTTGCCTTGCGCGAGGATCCAGTTGCCAGTGCGCGGATCGTAGGCTGCCTCGCGTGCGTACCACCGCGTCACGGGCTGTCCATTTTCATCGAGCTGCGTGATGTGAACCTCCGAGAGGACATCCACATTCGGGCGGGTGAGGGCGGTGAACCACAGCCGGTTGGTCAGGCGATCCTTGGTGAGGTGCCCCCTGATCTGCCTGAGCTGATCGACGACGGCGTCGCCGTAGTGGATGCGCCCGACGTCTTCGCGGCGCGACCGATCGGCGTGAGGCGCGAGCTCGTAGTTCAGCCACATGCACAGGCCGGCGAGGCCGGCGCAGAAGACAAAAAGTGGTGCCAGGAGCCGTGGCACGCTGCGGCCTGTGGCGAGCATCGAGATGGTTTCATTCGAGCGCGACATCTTGCTCAGGCTGTAGAGCAGCGCGAGCAGCACACCCATGGGCATGCTCAGCAGGATGAAATGAGGGAGCTGGTGGATGTAGTAGATGCCGATCAGATACGCACGCGCCGAGCCCTCGATGAAGTCGTTCCGGTTGTCGTAAAAATCGAAGATCGTGAGGATGCCGAGGAAGCCGAGAAAGCAGAGCAGGAACGGCTCGAGGAAGCTTCGCAGGACGTATCGGTCGAGAATTCGCATCAGGGGCGTGGATTCAGTCGCAATGATGCCTCGCGGCAAAGCGAAAATATCGCGCTTCTGCGACGGCGGACATGGCCTGCGCGAACCACGAATGGACACGAATAGGGGACGGACTGGCAACCGGGACGGCCGACGGTCCCTGCGGTCGAGCGGGTGCCATCGGTGTCCTTTCGCGGTTCAAATTGAGCGACTGCGCGCTTTTCACACGGGCGGTGCGGCTCCACGGTGATGGCATGTCAGCGATTGTCGGAATTGATCTCGGAACCACGAACTCGCTCATCGGTGTGATGGAGGCGGGCTTCCCGATTCTGCTCGCCGATGGGAATGGCGAGCGCCTCACGCCGTCCGTCGTGCATTTTCCCGCAGAGGGTCCGTCGATCGTCGGGCGTCCGGCAGCGCGGATGCGTGCGCTGGATCAGGAAAACACGATTTACTCGGCGAAGCGCTTCATCGGACGCCGCATGGGTGAGGAGGCGGATGATGTCGCATACCGCCTCGCGGGTGAAAGAGGCGAGCCGGTGACGATCCGTTCGCGCGGCGTGAATCGCGCGCCGGAGGAAATCGCCGCGGAGGTGCTGAAGAAACTCCGCGCCGATGCAGAGCGTGCGCTCGGTGAACCGGTGACACGTGCTGTGATCACGGTGCCGGCATATTTCAACGACGCGCAGCGCAACGCCACCAAGCGGGCCGGTGAACTCGCCGGGCTCACCGTCGAGCGCATCGTGAACGAGCCGACCGCCGCCGCGCTGGCCTACGGATTGGATCGTCTCGGCGAGCGCTCGCAGATCGCCGTGTTCGATCTCGGCGGAGGGACGTTCGACATTTCCATCCTTGAGCTGAGCGACGGCGTCTTCCACGTGCTCTCCACGAATGGCAACACGCGCCTCGGCGGCGACGACATTGATGCCGCGCTCGTCGCCCTCCTCGCCGAGCGCGTCGCGGGACACCACGACGCGGGTTTGCTCGCACGGCTGCGTGAGGCTGCGGTCGAGGCGAAGCACCGGCTCTCGGAGAACGAGTCCACGTCTGTCGAGCTGCCTTTCATCGAGGGACGCAGCGTTTCACTTTCCCTCACACGCGCCGAACTTGATCGCATCGCCGCGCCCATCGTGGAAAGGACGCGCGCGCACTGCCTGCGCGCGATGGCGGATGCGAAGGTCACGCCCGCGGACCTCGGCGAGATCATCCTCGTCGGCGGGCAGACGCGCATGCCGCTCGTGCGGAAACTCGTCGCGGAGATTTTCGGCAAGCCCGCGAACACCTCGCAAAATCCCGACGAGGCCGTCGCGCTCGGCGCGGTCATCCAGGCGGGCATCCTCAGCGGCGCGGTGCAGAATGTCGTGCTGCTCGATGTCACGCCGCTCTCGCTCGGCATCGAGACCTTCGGCGGGCTCATGAGCGTCATCATCCCGCGCAACTCCACCATTCCGATCAAGCGCGGCGAGATGTTCACGAACGCCGTGAGCGGCCAGCGCTCCATGCTCGTGCGCGTGCTCCAGGGCGAGCGCGAGATGGCGCGCGACAACTGGGAGCTTGGAAAATTCGACCTCGAATTTGAGCAGGCACCGAAGGGTCACGCACGCGTCGGCGTGCAGTTCGAGATTGATGCAAACGGCATCCTGCGCGTGCTCGCGCGCGACACAAAAACCGGCCGCGAGCGCACCGTGGAGATGACGAGCGCGGTGGACGTGAGTGACGAGGCCGTGGAGAAAATGCTGGAGGACTCGCTCGAACACGCCTTCGAGGACATGAACGACCGGGTCTTCACCGAGGCAAAACTGAAGGCCGTCGAGATGCTCCCCGCAGTCCGCATCGCGCTGGAGCAAGCGGGCGGTGAACTTTCCTCGGAGGAAAGGTACGCGATCACCGCAGGAGTCGCCGGAGTGGAAGCTGCCATCGCGACTGGCGCTGCGCAGCCGCTCAAGAAAGCGGTCGCTGCTCTCGATGAAGCCACTCAGCGTCTCGCGGCGATCCTCGTCGAGCGCGCTGTGCAGGGGCGCTAGCGCAGGCTACGGCGATTGACGATGGCGCGGGAGGGCGCGATGATCCGCATTGTGAAGAAGATCGCGCGCAAGCTGACCTGTGTCGTCGTAATCGTCGGTGCCACTTTCGCGCCCGCGGGTTGCATCTTGGTGCGCGCCCCATTGGCGGTGGCGCGCGCCCCTGTGAAGATTTATCAGGGTGTCAGGAGACATCAGGACCGT
>JBDSAR010000224.1:0-2882 GCA_039922035.1 Chthoniobacteraceae bacterium | reverse complement strand
CGGCGCGATGAATCCAGCAAAGCCCGCGCATACGGATGGCCGGTCCGCTCGAGAAATCGGTTCTTGAAAGCGCCTGCATCACGATCCTTGTGATCGGTTTCGCGAGCGGTCGTGGTCCATTTCAGGATCCGGTAGGCGATCCTCGCCATGAGCCGCTGCAGCTTGCCTGCCGATGCCACATGCCCTGTGCCGAAGATCGCGCGACTCAGACTTGCGATGAGCGCCTCGGACATTTCGTGCGAGCCCTCCGCGTAGAGCGCGACCACCGCATCCATCGGCCTGAGAAGTGTAAGTGGCATGTCAGTCGGACTTCGATGTTTCGTTGAGCCCGTCGGAGACGATTCGTCCGTCCTTCATCGTGATGACCCGCTCAGCCTTGCGGGCGATGCCCATGTCGTGCGTGACGAGGATGAGCGTGATGTTCTGCTCGCGCCGGAGGCGCACGATCAGATCGAGAATCAACACGGCATTTTCGCTGTCGAGATTTCCGGTCGGCTCATCGGCGAGCAGCACGGACGGGCCATTCGCGAGACTGCGCGCGATCGCCACGCGCTGGCGTTCGCCGCCGGAAAGCTTGGACGGGAAATGATGCAGCCGATCTTCGAGCCCGACCGCTTTGAGCAGTTCCGCCGCGCGCTTCTTGCGATCCGAGGTGGAGCGGGTCGTCTCGAACATCGGCATCTGCACATTCTCGATCGCGGTGAATGTCGGCAGCAGATGGAACGCCTGGAAAATGAACCCGACCTCGTGCGCCCGAAATCCCGCGAGGTCTGCGCGCTCGGCGAGCGAAGCGCCGCGAAACATCAGCGTTCCCGCGCTCGGAAGATCCAGCGCGCCGAGCATCTGGAGCAGCGTGGATTTCCCCGATCCGCTCTGTCCGACGATCGCGACGAACTCGCCTTGGTTGATGTGAAAGTCGATCCCACGCAGCGCTTTCACGGTGCCGTCGTCGTATTCCTTTTTCAGGGCGACAGCCTCAAAGACGCGGTCCTGGTTGCTGACGATGGCGGGCGTGGTCGCCATCAGTTCACCCCTTGTGCCGCGGTTTCCTGTCGCGTGGCCCGCTTCACACCCCGCCACTGCGCGCCGACGCGCGGGTCGGGCAGATTGATGAAGAGGTCGCGCAGCGCGGAGCGATAGCTGCGGAATGGCGGCCGCTCCTCCGGCACACTCGGCTCAAGCGCGGCGGCGTGCTGCGGCAGTTCGGGATGCGGGAGCCCGCTGCGCCAGTGATGCACTCCGTGATACGGCTCATGCAGCAGCGTGAAGGTGACGAATTTTGCAAACCAGCCCTCGGCCACGATGCTGCGCGTCGAGCCATTCACGGTCGAACCGGTGAGGCCGACATGCTCCACATATTTGCGCAGGCTCTGCATATTTGCGGCGAGCCAGCCGGGGATGAGATGCAGCCAGAGGAAATATTTCCACAAACCGAATGCGGCGATCGTCGTGATGATCGCAGTCCAGAAAACAGCCATCACCCCAAATTCCATCCAGATGCGGCGACGGAGTTTCCTGTTCCGGATGGGCGAACCTTTGCGAAGAAACGTGCGCAGAAAAAGGAACGGCGTGAAGAGAATCCCCATCGTGAGTTCGATGACCGCCGCCGCGACCCGCGCCCTTCGCGACATGCGCGGATGCACGAAGGGCCAGAGTTCCTCGTCGCGCTCGGACGCCAGGTAGGCGTGATGCAACTGATGCGCAGCGCGGTAGAGGCTGAAGCTCATCAGGCTCACCGTGCCGATCAGCACGCCGTCGATTTCATTGATCAGCCGGTTCTTCCGCAGCAGCCCGTGAGTCGCCTCATGAAAGCCGACCAGCATCCCATGCATGAGGTGGCTGGTGACGAGCGCGAGCGCCGCGGCGACCCAGTAGTTGCCGTGATACACCGCGAAGCCGAGCGACACCTGCGTGATGAAGAAAAGCACATTGATGACGGGGAACGCGGCACGGCTGAGCCAGTGCGGCTCGTGCGGCTCGGCGGGGCTTTCGGCTGCGGGCGTTGAGTTCATTGCATTCAGTGCGTGAGCGCCGGGATCTGCGTCTCCGGCATCTGGCAGGCGCGCGTCAGGACATTCCGGAAGATGCGCCCGAGTTCCTCCACCTCCGCCTGCGCAAAAAGTTTCGGACGGAAAAGCCACACGACTTCGAGCTGGCCCCCGTCCTCCGTGATTTCACACGCGAGGTGAAAACGCGCGGTGCCGGTGGAGATCATCCGCAGTTTCGCCGAGAGGCCCGGCAGCGCGATGTCGGGAATCGGGTGATTTTGCAGCGCGAAGCGCACCTCGAAGATCGGGTTGTGTCCCGGTGCTCCAAGATCGCCGAGTGCGCGCGCGAGTTCGGCGAAGGGCATCGCATTCGCGAAGCAATCCATGCTGGCCTGATGCACCGCGCGCACGGAGGCCGGGAACGAACGCTCGGGATCGACGCGCCCACGCAGCGGGACGATCCCCGCGAATGAACCCATCGTTTCTTTCACCGCCTGCGTCGAGCGGTTCGCCACCGGCGTGCCGACGAGGATGTCGTCCGCGCCCGTCCAGCGTGACATCGCGATCTGAAATGCCGCCAGCAGCGTGCTGAAAAGTGTCGCGCCGCTGCGGCGGGCGATTTCGCGCGCGGCGTCCGCGATGTCGGCGGGAAAGTGGGAGACCATCCGCTGATGCGCGCCGGACGCGGTGTCCGGCCCTTCGAGTGCATTCCAAAGTCGCTCGTAGCCCGCGAGGTGCGACTTCCAGAATGCCACGCGCGGCTCGAGTTCCGCAGGCTGCCAGAACGCGCGTTCGGCGGCACCCCACGCAGTGTAGCTGAGAGCCATGGGAGGCAGCGGTTCCGTGAGGCCGCGCAGTCGCTGGAAGTATGCGACGCAAAGCTCCTGCATGAAA
>JBDSAR010000223.1:0-2776 GCA_039922035.1 Chthoniobacteraceae bacterium | reverse complement strand
AGGATGCCACCGGTGATCCATTTCAGCATCAGGCCGGCGGGCAGTGGCTGCACCGCATTTTGCATCACGACCCCGCCGCTATAGAAAAGGCCCATGAAGACGCCGAGCGCGATGGCGCACTGGATGCCCGCACCGCCGAATGCGATGCGCACCCAGATCATCGTGAAGGCAAACGCGCCAAGGAATTCGCCGATGAAGATGCCGGACATGTGCGCCTTCATGTCGGCCTCGGCGCGCCAGAGCTTGCCGATGTCGGGAGCATACGTGTCCTTCAGCCAGACTTGGTGGATGAGATAGTCCGTCGCTGTGATGGCGATGAATGCGACGAGGAGGGCGAGGAGGATGCGTTTGGGATGCATGGGAGGAGTGTGGAGTTTCGCCGCGAAGTGCAGCGGGATTTGAAAAAAATCGGGTACCACGAAGAGGACTGGCCGTCGCGCTGCGAGAGACATGGCGGCGACCACACCTGCCGATCGCCATCCACTCATCTCCCTCCGATTCGGGGCGAATTCAGCGTGACACGCCGGGTTCTTCGGCCACCCCCCGGTCGCCTTCCTTTGCGCTTTCCCGCCTTCTCAACTGCCCGCACGCCGCATCAATGTCTGATCCGCGGGCGCGGCGAAGATGGGCGACGGTGCCGTGGACGCGCAACTCGGCGAGGAACGCCTCCGTCTTCTCCATGCTGCTGGGCGCATAGACGCGACCGCGCAGGCTCAGGCCGGTGGGATTGTAGCGCAGCAAATTCACGCGCATGTGCCGGCCATCGAGGAGTCGGGAAAGTTCGCGGGCTTGCGCGAGCGAGTCGTTCACGCCGGCGAGCAGGCAATACTGGATGGTCGTGATGCGTCCGCTTTTCGCCTGATAACGATCGGCGGCGGCCAGCACGTCCTGCACGTCGAATCGTCTGCCCATCGGCAGCAGATCGGCACGCGTCGCATCGTCGGGCGCGTGCAGCGAAAGCGCGAGATGCACGCCGAGGTCCGCGTCGCGAAGTTCATCAATGCCCGGCACGATGCCTACGGTGGAAATCGTGATCTGCCTCCAGCCGAATGCGCCCAACGCCGGATCGGCCATGCGCTTCACCGCCGCGAGCACGTTGCGAAAATTCAGCATCGGCTCACCCATCCCCATGAAGACGATCGTCCGCAGCGTGCGTCCGGTCGTCCGTGCTTCGCGACGCAGTTGGATGAATTGCTCCACGATCTCGCCTGCCGTGAGGTTCCGCTCAAAGCCCGTCTGCGTGGTCGCGCAAAAATCGCAGCCCATCGCACAACCCACCTGACTGGAGATACACCCCGCCGCGCGCTCCGGGTGATAATCCGGCATGAGCACTGACTCCACCGTGCGCCCGTCGCCGAGCCGCAGCAGGAGCTTGCTCGTGCCATCCTCCGCCACCTGACGCATCGCAAGCCTGGCCGCTTCGTTTGGAAAAGTGGAGGCGATGAGTGCAGTCAGCCCCGCTGGCATCCGCACGCTGGAGCGCACCCGTTCCCCGTTCGCCTCATACAACTGTCGCAGCACCCGCAGGGCATGCGCGGCCTTGTAGCCGTGCCCCTCCATCCACGCCGACAGTTCCTCCACGGAGAGGTCGGGCAGCGAACGTGGCGTGGCGGGTGATGGTGACATGAAGTTCGGTTTCTCTCATAGCCTTCATCTGCGCAGGAATCGACCGTGAAAGTCCGCGCTGACGCCTGTTCCCTGCGCCGGCGAGTTCCGACGGCCGTTGCTTCAGTCCGGTCCACACCTTCGCATTTCGGCATGGCAGACCTCGCGAGCGAGCATGGATCCATGTCGTCGCCTGGCCTGTCAGCGCGGCACCTTTGGCGCAGACTGGCAGCGGGGACACCATGACGTCGTGCGTCCGCCGATCGTCGCGCGCTCCAGCGCCGTGCCGTGACGCGGACAAACGCCGGTCTTTGTCCACCGCTGATGAATCAGCCAGTCGTCGGGCGGATCGCTCCAATCCACGCCAATCGTTTTCATCGCCTTGCGGCAGACTTTGCGGAGTGTGCGCCAGAGCGCGCGTTGTTCCGTCGTTTTGAGCGAGCCCGACGCGGCGCGCGGATGCAGTCTCGCCTGCCAGAGGATTTCATCGGCCATCCAGTTGCCGATTCCGGGGAAAAACTCCTGCATCAGCAGCAGCGCCTTCAGCGGCGCCCGGGCGCGGCGCACCAGGATCGCGCGCAAAATGGTGAGGGTGAATTCGGGCGACGTCACCGCGCAAGGCAATGCCGACCACCACACCGGCGCGTCCTTCCCGCAATCAAAGCGCACCCGTCCGAACATCCGCGGATCGCTGAACACCAGCGCCTGCCGCTTCTGCATGAGCACGAGGTGATCGTGCTTCCCGGGTGAAAAATCCGCCGGCTCGACGCGCAGCCCACCCGACATGCCGAGATGCACGCCGAGCCATCCGCCCTTGGAAAAACGAAAGGCGATCTGTTTGCCGCGCGTCTCGGAGCCGAGCAGCATCGCGCCGCGCAATGTCCGCTCAATCTCCGCCGGATCGCTTCCGCGAAAGAGGCGCTTGTCACCATGCAGAAGGACTTGGCTGACACGCTGGCGCATTCCGACATTCCACCGGGTGCGAAAGTATTCGACCTCGGCGAGTTCAGGCATCGGCCAACTCCATGAAGGTGCGGACAGACGGTGGCTCGGGAGGCGCGATCATTTTCGCGGCCGATCAGAACAGCTCAGTGATCGCCTTCGTGCCGAAGTCCACGAGCGAGAACGGACGGCCTTGCGGCCCCGGCAGATGGCCTTCGAGATCGAGGCC
>JBDSAR010000222.1:0-2280 GCA_039922035.1 Chthoniobacteraceae bacterium | reverse complement strand
TGCACGACGCGGTACTGCTCGAGGATGCTGTCGAGCGTGGCGAGCGGACGCCCGCCATCCACCATGTAATTTTCCGAGATGATCTCGAACCAGTCCACGACTGGCTTCTTTTCCATGATGTGGGCGTAATGGGGGATGCGCAGGCCGATGCCGACACCATAGCTTGTGAATCCGTTGAAGCGATTTGCGGGCACAGTCGGGAAAAATGTTGGAGGTTGAATTCTGAATTTTGAATGTCGGCTGAAGCGCGGCTCCCACCGCAATTCAACATTTGGAATGAAAAATACAAAATTCCGATTTCGCGAAGGCCCCGGCGGATTGGACGCCGGGGCCTTGCGAATAGCCCGATGGTTTAGTTGCCGTGGACCGGTTTGCCGTCCTTCACTGCGCAGCCGCCCTTGCCCTTGCAGGAGTTCTTGAGCGCGCAACCGTTGTCGCCGCTCTTGCAGCCACCCTTGCCCTTGCAGGAGTTTTTGCCTTTGCACGAGTGGGTCTCGCCCTTCTCGTCGGCGAGCACGCCGGCCTTGTCGGCCGAGGTCTTGCCAGTGTTCTGCGAGGCGCTGGCGCGGAAGGTTCCGCCTGCCATGATTCCGGCGAGGGCTGCGCCGGCGAGGATGCCCTTGGTCAGGTTCAGTTTCATATCGTTGTTCTGTTGTTGGTTTTGTTTGTTGTTTGGTTTCCGCGCGCCACGGCTGGCAGTTGGCTGTCAGCCCCGGCGCGCAAGAGTGTTTGTCGCGCGCTCAGCCCTTTGTGTTCAAAGGCACGGGTGAAAACTTCGGCGCCAGCATGCGGCCGATTAAAAATTCACCCGGCCCGAATGCGAGCACCAGCAGCGCGGTGAGCAGGAAAAGAAACGGTGTCGCCAAAGTGAATTTGTCGTTGTCGCTGAGGATGCTTTTCAGCGCCACGCTCTCCGCATTGAAGTAGGCGACGAACATGGTGATCGAAAGGGGAATCGCTGTGAGAAGCGAAGCGAAGTCCGCGAGCGAGAACAATCCCCCGAAACACTCCACGCTCGCCGCGGCTCGTCCAGTCAGCCCTGGGACTGGGATGCCGAGCATCTGAAAAAAATCCGTCGTACCCGCACGGTTCATCAGCTTCCCCTTCCCCGTCAGGAAGAACGACCGTCCCCACCACAGGCGCATCACCAGCAGCAACGGCGATTGCAGCATGTATCCGCTTTTCACGAGCAGCGCGTACGCTTTGCTCACCGTCTTTGGGAGGCTGTGGCTATTCACTGTGACTCCTTCGTGTTGCAGCCTGCATCTGGATGCGTGTGGATTTCATCGTCCATCATTCGTCGGAGCATCCGGGGAATCCTTACATCGAATCGCGAAATTCTTTCGCGCGCTGCGATTCCCCTGATATCCCAACCGCCTGATGCAGCCTTCGGAAAACGAAACACCGGCGATGAGCGAACCCGCCACGAAACCCGTGGGCGGCGCATCCCCCGATGCATGGCTCGCAGAGCACGGCGACTGCCTCTACCGCACCGCGCTGATGCGCGTGCGCAATCCCGACATCGCCGCCGACCTCGTGCAGGACACGCTCCTCGCCGCGCTGCGCACGGTGGAAAAATTCGGCGGACGCTCGTCCGTGCGCACGTGGCTGGTCGGGATTTTGCGGCACAAGATCAGCGACCACTTCCGCAAGCTCGGGCGCGAGACGAGCTTCACCGACCTCGCATTTTTCAAGGATGAGAGCCCGGACAAATTCGACGGCGACGACTTCTGGCATCACGACGAGCGCGCACCACGCGCTTGGAAAAGCGGCGGCGAGGAAGCGCTGAACCGCGCCGAATTTCTCACCGCACTGCAGGTCTGCCTCGGCAAGCTGCCCGAGCGCGTCTCCGCCGTCTTCCTCATGCGCGAAATGGACGACACGCCCAGCCCCGAGATTTGCGAGACGCTCGGCGTCTCCGCAGCGAACCTCTGGGTGATGCTCCACCGCGCACGGATGGCGCTCCGACAGTGCCTCGAAAACAGCTACTTCAGCTCTGAACCGCACACGTCCGGATGAACACCGCAATTTTCCTGTAAGCACCGCCGGTCTCGCGCGACTCACCCTTGATCCACTTCACTTCCGCCACATGTCCAAAATCACCAGCCGCATGAAATCCGCGATGAACCGCTTCCTCGCGGTGCTGGCATTTTCGTGCCACGACATGTCGCGCCTCAGTTCACAGGCGCTCGACGCACGGCTGCCCTGGACGACGCGCTTCCGCATGCGCATCCACTACCTCATCTGCGCATGGTGCCGCCGCTATCGCGCACAGCTCGC
>JBDSAR010000221.1:0-3729 GCA_039922035.1 Chthoniobacteraceae bacterium | reverse complement strand
CCAATCGGTTTCAGCCACTCCAAACGTGCGAAGGATTGGGTTACAATTGACATCGCTCATAAAAAAAGGGATTTCTTTGGCGTGAAGGTTCCCTTTCATATCGTTCAAGCACGGCGCGTTCGGCTCGCGGAACTGCTGGGGCAGCATCACTACCTGCCGGTGAAGGAGCTTTGCCGGCGGCTGGGGGTCTCGGAAGCCACGGCTCGGCGGGATCTGGCGGCGCTGGTCGGTGAGAAAAAGATCAAGCGGACGCATGGCGGGGCGCTTTCGGAGTTTAATGACCGGTTTCCGTCATTCCGTGACCGGCAGGGGAAAGCTGCGCGGGCGAAGGCGAAGATTGCGAAGGCGGCGCTGGCGTTCATGGAGCCGGGCGGGACTTATTTCCTCGATTCCGGAACGACGATCTGCGCGATGGCGGAAGCTTTTCGCGATCACCCGGTCACTCCGGCGACCATTGTGACTTCCAATCTCCCCGTCGGCGAAATGCTGGCGGCGATCCCGGATGTGCAGGTGTTTCTCGTCGCGGGACAGCTTCTGCACCTGCAATCCACGCTGCTCGGGGAAACGGCGCAGAGGAGTCTGGAGTTTTGGAATTTCGACACGGCATTCCTTTCTGCGGAAGCAATGAATCCGGAGGGAGTCTGGAACTCGCAAGCTGCAATTGTGGACCAGCAAAGGGTCGTGCTTCAGCGCAGCAAGCGGGCGGTCTTTTGCATCGATGGGTCCAAACTCAACGGGGAGGCGCCCCATTTTCTTGTGCCTTGGGAGCGGGTGGATGCGTTGGTGACGGATGTTTCAGCCGAGCGCGTTGCGCAGGCTGGAATCATCCTGCGGGACGCCCAGCACGCTCCGAAAGGCCACGGATCGCCGGGAATCCGGAAGGTGTCTGCCCCGGAAAGTGCGCCCTCCATCGAGGCGGAAGCGGATGAAATGCCCATCCATATTTTATGAGCGGACATGCGCGTAAGAAAAATGAAATTTTCCATTGACCTGCGCCCTGTTTTTTATATGATTGCGTCCAGTCATAAACGTTTCCTCCTTAAAACATGAGCGCCATCACTGCCCCCAACCGCCCCGTAGTCGAGGCCCTTGTGCGTTCGGCATTGGCGAAGCAACTCGGTCAGGAAACGCCCACGAATGCGCCGACGCTCGTGGTGAACAGTTCCGCGCGTCACATGCACATTTCGCCGGAGAATCTTGAAACGCTGTTCGGCAAGGGCGCGAAGCTCACCGTTCACAAGATGCTTTATCAGGAAGGGCAGTTTGCCTCCGAGCAGACGGTGACGCTCATCGGCCCTCGCCGCCGTGTGATTCCGAATCTGCGCATTCTCGGTCCTTGCCGCAATCTCACGCAGATCGAACTCGCCATCACGGATGCGATCCAACTCGGAATGGACATCCCGACACGGATGTCCGGTGATATCAAGGGCACGCCGGGCGGATACGTGATGGGGCCGAAGGGTATGCTGGAAATGAAGGACGGCATCATCCGCGCGGCGAGGCACGTCCACATGTCACCCTCGGATGCCAAATTTTACGGAGTGAAACACCTCGACCGGATCACGATGAAAGTGACCTCGCCGATGTGCAACACGCGCTTTGACGAGATGATCGTGCGCGTGGATCCGAGCTTCAAACTGGAGGTCCATATGGACACCGACGAGGCGAACGCCTGCGACCTCGAACGCGCGACGAAGGTCGAACTGACCAAGCACTAGGCCCGCGAAACGACACGGGATTTTCAAGCCTCACTGACTCGCAGCAGCACAAGCAACGACACTTTCAACGAACCAAACCCTTTCGAGCCTTCCGCAAATTTGCCGGGCCGAATTCTAACCCAAAACTAAAAACAAATGAGCGAAGCAATCGGACTAATCGAAACTCGCGGCTACGTGGGCCTGGTGGAAGCCAGTGACGCCATGGTCAAGGCCGCGAATGTGCAACTGGTAAAATCCATCCCGATCGGCGGCGCGCTGATCACGACCATCGTTCGCGGTGATGTCGGCAGCGTCAAAGCCGCCGTCGAAGCCGGCAAGGAAGCCGCCAAGCGCGTCGGCAATCTCGTCGCGTCCCACGTCATCGCCCGGCCCACGCCGGAGCTGCTGAAATTTTTCACCAGCTAGTCTCTCAACACTCAACTCTTACCTCTCAACTTACTATGGCTGGACAAGCAATCGGAATGATCGAAACCAAGGGTCTCGTCGCACAGTTCGAAGCAACTGATGCAATGACGAAGGCCGCGAATGTGGAACTCATCGGCTGGGAAAAAGTCGGATCGGGCTACGTGACCGTCTTTGTGAAAGGCGACGTCGCCGCGGTGAAAGCCGCCGTCGAAGCCGGCGCGACCGCAGCGACCGCCATCGGCGAAGTCGTGGCCGTCCACGTGATCCCGCGTCCACACGACGACCTGCACCTCCTCGGGAAATTTCTCGGCGGCAAGCCGGTGAACACCCCCGTGAAGTAGTTCACTGGTCCGATTCGTCGCATCGGTCGTATGAGACCCATGACAACGATAGGACTGATCCGCCTGCGCTGATCCCCATGACGCCAAACAAAATCCTCGTCGCCAACATCGGCAGCACCTCGTTCAAGTTCCGCTTGATCGAGATGCCGTCCGAGCGCGTGCTGGCGAAGGGTGGCATCGAGCGGATCGGCAGCGCGGAGTCTCCGTGGAAGTCGCAAATCGGCAGCGAGCCTGAGCAAAAGGGCACGGCAGCACTGCCCGACCACGGCGCAGCGATTTCGCTCGTCGAGAAACAGCTCGGCGGGTTCGGCGATCTCGCGGCTGTCGGCTTCAAGCCGGTGATGGCACGCGGCATCTCGGGCACGCAGGTGCTCGACGAGTCGGTGCTGCGCGCGATGGAGGAAATCAACACGCTCCTTCCCGCGCACAATCCGCCATACGTCGCCGCCGTGCGGAGCTTCCACAAGTCGCATCCGAAGCTGCCGTGCATCGGCACATTCGAGACGGCTTTTTACGACAACGTGCCGGTGGAAAACGTGCGCTACCCGGTGCCGCGCGAATGGGAGACGAAATACGGAATTCGCCGACACGGCTTCCACGGTGCGAGCCATCGCTTCGTCACGCAGCGCTGCGCGGAGATTCGGGGCTCGGAGAAATTGCGCATCATCTCCTGCCACCTCGGCGGCAGCAGTTCCATCGCCGCCGTGCGGGATGGAAAGGCGATCAACTCAAGCTGGGGCATGACGCCGCAAAGCGGTCTGCCGCAGAATAACCGCGTGGGCGACTTCGATGTTTTCGCTCTCATCTACCTCGCGCGGGATCTCGGCCTCGGCATTGACGCGGTGGAAAAAGCACTCATCTCGCAGTCCGGCCTAAAGGGCCTTTCGGGACTCGCCACAGGCGACATCCGCGACCTCTGGGAAGCGGCGGAAAAGGGCAACGCCGACGCGAAGATCGCGCTCGATGTCTTCGTCGCCGCGATCCGCAAATACATCGGGCAGTTCCTCGTCGAATTGAACGGCATTGATGTCCTCATTTTCACCGCCGGCATCGGCGAGAACGACTGGGAGGTCCGCGAGAAGGTCTGCGCGAACCTCGACTTTGCCGGCCTCGAACTCGACCTAGAATTGAACAAGACGACGCGCGCCAGCGAGACCGTCATCTCCACGCCGCGCTCGAAAATCGAGGTGCGCGTGATCCCGACGAACGAGGAAATCATCATCGCCCGCAACGCGTGGGCAAAACTTTCAGCACTCAACTAAGAA
>JBDSAR010000220.1:0-1726 GCA_039922035.1 Chthoniobacteraceae bacterium | reverse complement strand
ACCCGCACCCGCCCGCGGGCATCCTGTTTCAGAACTTCTGCCTTCGCATTCAGAGATGTCATAGCCGCCTATGCTCTGACATCTATGACCTCTGCCGATAGAGGCGCTCGCGCGGACGTTTACCGTGAACATCGAGACGCTCGAAGATAATGGCCGGCACCATCAGCCGCCGCGCACTCGCATTCGTGCTCGAATGGGCCTCGCTGCACCGCGAAGAGTTGCGGAGCGCATGGAATGCAGCCGCGCGAAATCAGGAGCCTGACAAAATCGCGCCGCTCGACTAGGCTGCCGCCATGACTCGCATCACCGCAGCGACCGCGCTCGACGGGCACCGGCTGAAAGTCCGATTTACCGACGGCGTCGAAGGCATCTATGCCGTGGAGCCTGAACGCCGTGGTGGAGTCTTTCTGCGACTGCTCGATCCGACGGTGTTCAGCGCCGTGAGCATCAATCCTGATTTTGGCTGCGTAGAATGGCCGGGCGGCGCGGACCTCTGCCCCGCGGCGATGCACGAGGAGATGCTGACGACAGCGGATGCTGCGGCGACGCGGTAAAGCGGCACCGCTTCGCATTGCACATCAAGGTTCAGATTTTCAAAACCCCAGCCTCCTCAGGATCGCAGAGGGATCCTGGCGCAGATCGAGGACGGCGGTCACGACAAGCCGTCCGCCATGGACGCGGTAAAAAATTCCGTGCGTGAACCGTCGAACAAGGAGACGCCGGAACTCACCTGCGTAACGCGGCCCGGATTCGGGAAACTGCGCGGCGATTTTCAATGCACCTCGCACCGCAACATCAAAACGATCGCCCAATCCGGGCATCAATTCCTCATATCGCACCCAGGCATCGAAAAGCTCATTCTCCGCCCCGCTGAGGATGACTATTTCCACGTTCGCTTCCGCTCCGCGAGCCGCGCAAAAGTTTCATCCATCGGCCTTGCTTGCGAAGGATCGGCGAGGTAGTCGGCAAACCGGTTTTCCAGAAATGTGATCACGTTCGTGTCCGGTGCGGTGCTCTCGACTTGCTGCGCGAGGTTCTGCCAAAGTTCGTCAATCAACAGCCACTTCTCCTCGACCGGCAGCGATTGCACCTCGGGAAGTTTTTCGATGAGCATGGACAGATATTACGTTTGGTTTTCAACCGCGCAAACTGAAACTACTTTGAGCGACTGAAGCGGTTTCCAAGCACCGTCTCCGCTACGACGAGGCCGATGGCGAGCAGCGCGAACGGGAGCCAGAGTTCAGTGCCGTTGCGTTCGCGTTCCATCTGGCCGCGGAGGTCGGCCTCGGGTGTCCAGCGGACGATGCGGGCGACGGTGCCGAGCGCGGTGAGGTCGGTGGCGGAGAGTTCGTGCAGGTCGCTCTCGCTGGGATCGGCTGCGGATGCGAAGCGCACGGCGGTGCCGGCTTCGTCGGTGAAGTGGACGGCATACGCGCCGGCCACGGAGGTGTCGGCCTGCTCGATCTGCGGCGTTCCATTTTTCACCATGACGGTGCGCGTGCGCGCGGGTTCCGGCGTCGCGGCAGGATCGCGATTCGTGATGGGCGCAGTGACGGTGTAGTCCTTGCCCGCGCGCTCGGCGGCGACGGTGTGCGTGAAGGGCGAGCCGGCGCGGATGTTCAGCCGGTCGCCGGTTCGCGCGAGCAGGAAGCCGAGTGTGCGATGCATGAGCGGGACGAAGATGGGGCGCACGGGCAGGTCATTCCACGCGCCGTCCGCGGTGCTG
>JBDSAR010000219.1:0-2543 GCA_039922035.1 Chthoniobacteraceae bacterium | reverse complement strand
CTGCTGCCGCTCGCTCCCACACGGAAGCAGGTGTCGAAGGCCGGCTACGCGCACCTCACCGGCGGCGCGAAGCGCGAAGACAAATGGATCGCCAAGGCCGAGGCGCGGCTCGCGACGGATTTCCCGGAAGCCTACGCACGCTTCCTCGCCGAATGGCCTCGGCTGGCGGTGGACTCAACGCCGGGTGGCTCAGCCCGAGATTGCTCGGCGGCAGTCATTGCAGCGACGTTCTAGTCGCGGTTGACGCTCGCCACACGGCGTGGACCTCAACGTCGTCTTTCCTCATCGCGCTTTCATCAGTTTGCCCCGTCGCCGGGATCGTCGCGCCTGGCTCCAGGCGCGCCTGGCCGACGCAGGTGTCACGGCGGAATATTTCCGCGCGGTCGATGCCCAAACACTGCGCCGCTGCAAAGGCTTCAAAGGTCTGCCGCAGCGTGCGAACAGCCTCTCGTTTCGATTCCTCCTGCGGCTCGCACAACGGCGCAACTCGGCCGCGCTGCTCGTGATCGAGGATGACGCCGTTTTTCATCCGGAGTTCCGGGAGCGCACCGCCGCCTTGGAGCTGCCCGATGACTGGCAGATTTTCTACTTCGGGTGTCAGCATCTCGCGCCACCCAATCGTGTAAATGCCTGCGTGGTGCGCGTCACTCGCGCGCTGGATACGCACGCAGTCGCCTTTCGCCAGAGCGCCTATCGCGAAGTGCGGAAAATCATGCGCGGACGACGCAGCGCCCGTGAGCTGTGCAACGACGTACTGCTCTCCACTCTCCACGAGAAACTGCCGACCTACGCCGCGTTTCCGAATCTCATTTGGCAGGCGCACGGGCAGTCCGACATCGCCGGGTATTGTTACAGCAACTACGACGTGGACGGTCGGCAGAAGCACTGCTCGGAAATGGTCAGCCATCTACTGCCATGAGCGCGCCAGCACCTATCCTCGAACCGGCCGCCTACGCCCATGTCTTCGCGCGGTGGCGTGGCGCGACCATCATGCAGTTCTGGGGGCCGGGAAACGTCGGTGATCTGCTCATCCGTCACGGCGCCGAGCAGCTATTTTCCGCCTATAACATCACGGGGACGGCTGACGCGGATCGCGCCGACGCGGTTTTCTACGGCGGAGGCGGTAAAATGGGGCCGCTCTATCCCGGCACGCGGCTCACGCGACTCGAAGCCCGCGGTGTTGCAAGCGCACACGGCTTGTCGCTGATCGTGCTGCCGCAAAGCTGGACCGGCCCCGAAGAGTTGGAAGCGGACCAGTTCTTCGCCCGCGAGAACCGCAGCCTCGAATTCTGTCCGCGCGCCGTGCTCGCGCCCGACCTCGGCCTCGCCTACGCGCCAGCAAACCACGCGGTCGCCGCGTCAGGTGTGACGAGCTCGCTGTAGTGTTTGAAAAGCATCTGCGGACTGTTGCCCATTTCGAGTGCGACCTTTGGGGCATCCTGCACCGCCGCCAGTCGGTAGCTCGCGAAGCTGTGCCGCAACGCATTCTGCCGCCAGCCGAAGCCTGCCTTCTCACCGATGTAGTTCAGCCGCGTCGAAGTGTTTGGACACTTGCAGACTGCACCCTCGTCTTTACGCATCGGCTCCAACCAGGCGCGAAGGTTCGGTAGGAGAGGAACCAGCCGCCGCGCTTTAGTCTTCGCCTTAGCCGCCTTGATCTCAATGTAGCCGCGATCCCAAAGGATGTCGCACCAGTCCAGTCGCTCGATCTCGGCCGAGCGAATCCCCGAGAAGGCTCCAATGACAATGTGCGGCAGCATGTTCTTCGGGCAGACCGCGATGACTTCCGCAACTCATCCGGCGTGAAAATCTCCGGTGCCGTGTCCGGGCCGCTGAACGTCATGGCGCGCTCCGGCGTCGTCTTGCGATCCTGCGCAAGATAACCCTGCTCCCGTGCCCACCGAAAGACGGTGACAAGGATGCGGCGCAGATTGTTCCGGGTGGTGTGGTTGCCGGCCTCGGATCGCAGGTAGGCGTCGATCTGCGGAGTGGTGACGTCTGCAAGGGGAGTCGCGCCGAGCGGCTTCTTCATCCGTGAGAGGTAGTGGCGGAGGCTCCGGCGATAGACGAATGACGCTCCAGCCGCTTCCTTTGCGGAGTAGAACTCTTCGGCTACCACCGCGAAGGGTTTATTTGGAAGTCCTGCATGATGCGCGGAGTAAAAGCGCGCGGATTCAACCACCGATCCGCCGTTCAATGCCGACTTCGCCGCGAACCACTCCTCAAACGCACCGACGAGCGAGAGACCGAATCGCTGGGAGCGTGCTTCACAGGTCCACAAAGTCTCCACATCCCGCAGCGAAGCCTCGTTCACAGCCTTACCTTCGTTGCGCAACGAAAACGTCTTCTCCTGAGCGAAAAACTTTGCGTTCTCGATCTCCGCAAAAGTCTTGGTCTGGCGCTTGCCGAGGTCATACTAGTGTAGTGCGCCGCATTTAGCGTGGTGTATGGAGCTTTCGGCGGGCGCGTTTGACCTTGGCGAGAATGTCGGAGGCGCTGGCCGTCCAGACAAACGGGGTCGGACGGGCGTTGTAGATTCCAAG
>JBDSAR010000218.1:0-6147 GCA_039922035.1 Chthoniobacteraceae bacterium | reverse complement strand
CGGAAGGCGACGCCTTCGCCGGCGCGCTCCAGGGCCAGCGACGGACGGTGACCATCCTTTTTTCCGACATCCGCGGATTCACCGCGATGAGTGAGGAGTCGGTGCCCGAGGAATTCATCGCGCAGCTCAACGAGTATTTCTTCGAGATGGTGGAAGTGGTGCTGGCGGAAAGCGGGACGCTGCAGCAATTCATTGGCGATGCAGTCCTCGCCGTATGGGGGGACACGCGCACGATGGAGCCGGAGAAAGGCGCTTACCTTGCCGTGAGGACCACCCTGCGCATGATCGAGGCGCTCGGGAAACTCAATGCGAAGTGGTCGGGCGTGACGGGACGCAGGCAGTTGAAAGTCGGCATAGGAATCAACCAGGGCGAGGTCATCGTCGGCAGCGTGGGGCATCCGCTCCGGATGGCCTTCACGGTTATGGGCGACAGCGTCAACACCGCCGCCCGACTGGAGACTGCCACCAAGCATTTTGGCTGCGCCATCCTCGTGGAGGAAACAGTGGAGATCCTCACTCGCGGTCGCTTCCACTATCGGCGGGTGGATTGGGTCCGCTTCAAGGGGAAGACCAGGCCGAATGCGGTTTTCACCGTGCTGGGTGAGAGCACCGCGCCACCTCCGCCGTGGCTCGTGGAATACCACCGCGCCGTGGATCTCTACCGCGCGCGGGAATTCCGCACAGCCGCCGAAATCTTCCGGAAGCTCGGCGACGAGCTGAAGGACGATGCCCTGTGCGAAATGTATTCCGCCCGATGTGAAAGCTACGCGGTCACGCCGCCGCCTGACGATTGGGACGGCTCCTACACGATGACGGAAAAATAGCCGCAGCGGATCGGCTACAGCATCGCCTCGGCGAATTCGCGGCTGTCGAAAAATGCGAAGTCCTCGAGCTTTTCACCGGTGCCGATGAAGCGCGTGGGGATGCCGAGTTCATCGCGGATGGCGACGACCACACCGCCTTTGCCCGAGCCATCGAGCTTCGTGCAGATGATGCCGGTGAGCTTCGAGGCGTTGTGAAATTCGCGCGCCTGATTCACGGCGTTTGCGCCCGTGGTGGCGTCCACGACGAGCAGCGTCTCGTGCGGTGCGGACGGGTCGGTCTTTTGCAGCACGCGCATCACCTTGCCGAGTTCGGCCATGAGGTTGTGCTTCGTGTGCAGACGGCCCGCGGTGTCGCAGATGATGAACTCGATGTTCTCCTTGTCGGCCTTCTCATACGCATCGTGGCAGAGCGACGCGGGGTCGGCGTTGTATTGCCCCTTGATGATCGGCACGCCGATGCGGTCTGCCCAGATGCCGAGCTGCTCGATGGCCGCCGCGCGAAACGTATCCGCCGCGACGAGCAGCACGCTGTGTCCGCGCTTTTTCAAAAGGGCCGCGAGCTTCGCGGTGCTCGTGGTTTTCCCCGTGCCGTTCACACCGACGACGAGGATCACCTTCGGCTTCGAGGCATGCGGTCGCAGCGTCCACGCGTCGGTGGGGAGCACCTTGATGATTTCTTCGGTCGCGACTTTCACGACGGAATCAGCCGTCGGCTCTTCCTTGCTTTCCTGCAGCGTTTTCAGGATGCGCTGCGTCATGCCGAGGCCGAGGTCGGCGCGGATGAGCGACTCCTCGAGTTCATCCCAGTCCACCGGTTTGCCGGTGAATTTGTTCCAGATTTTTTTGAGGAAGCCGAATGCCATGCGCGCAGAAAGTGATCAGGATTTTGCGCCGGGCCGGGGGATGACGGCGTCGCGCAGCGGGCGTGTGAGTTCGCCTTTGATCTTGTCGAGGACGCCGTTCACGAAGCGGCTGCTGTCCTCGCCGCCAAACTTGCGCGCGATCTCGATGGCCTCGTTGATCGCGACGACGGGCGGCGTCTCCAGGCAGTGAAACATCTCGTAGATCGCGAGGCGGAGAATGTTGCGGTCCACCGCGGCGAGCCGCTCGATGCCGAAATTCTCAACGTATTTCACGATCCGCGCGTCCACCCCGGCGAGGTTGGTGTTCACGCCGGCGATGAGATTTTCCGCGTACTCGCGCACCGAGGCCTTCGCCTCGCGGAATGCCCAGAAATCCGCACGGAGATCCGAGGTATGATCACCGTGGATGTCCTGCTGGTAAAGAAACTGGATGGCGGCCTCGCGGCCCTCGCGTCGTTTGCTCATGAAAATTTACCGCTGCGTGCTGCGGATGACATCGAGGGTCTGCAGCATGCGTACTGCCGCACGCGCGGCCTCGGTGCCGCGGTTGATTTTTGTGCCGAGGCAGCGTTCGCGCGCCTGCTCCTCAGTCTGCGCGACGATGACCTCGTGCAGCACGGGCAGCTTCAGCCGCAGTGAAAGATCGAGCAGTGCATTTGTGACCGCCGTGGCGATGAGGTCCGCGTGGCTCGTCTCGCCCTGCCACAGGAGTCCGAATGCAAGGATGGCGTCCGCCTTTCCCGACTCGCCGACGGCCTGCACGCCGAGCGGGATTTCAAAGGAACCGGGCACGCGATGGACTTCCACCGTCGAGTGGGGCGCGATGATTGCGAACTCCTCCTGAGCGCCCGTGACGAGGCCGTCCACAAACTCCGAGTTGTAGCGGCTCGCGACCAGCACGAAGCGCCTCGCATCGGCGAGCGGAGCAGGGCGGTCTGGAAGTGCGGTGGACATCGGGCCGCGGAGAGTAGCGGGCGATGCGGCCTGCGCAAGGGCAGCGTGGAGCGCCGCGCATGGAGCGCCGCGCGTCCCTCCGGCCGCCTCGCCCTGCGCGCAGCGCCGCAACTTTCCAGATAACGCCTTCGCCTCGGACGCCGTGCGGAGGAAGTGGCGCTGCGCGCGTGATGACGAGGCCGGCGGCACGCGCGGCGCTCCTTCACTTCGTGGCCTTCACCTCGATGATGTCGTGCGGCGCGCTTTCGCGCTGGCCGGCGCTGGTGACTCGGATGAAGCGTGCGGCCTTGCGCAGTGCGGGAAGATCGCGCGAGCCGAGGTAGCCGAGGCCGCTCTGCACGCCGCCGGAAAGCTGCGCGAGGACGAGCTCCACCGGGGGGCTCACTTCTTTCAGCGCCTCGATGCCTTCGGCGGCGACCTTGCGCGTGGAGTCCTTCGTTGAATGCCCGTAGCGCGCTGCGCTGCCCGCGGTCATCGCCGACGCGCTGCCCATGCCGCGGTACTGTTTGTACAGCTTGTTGTTGATTTCCATGATCTGCCCCGGTGCCTCGGGGCATCCGGCAAGCAGTCCGCCGCAGATGACGGCCTGCGCGAGCGTGAGTGCCTTCACGATGTCGCCGCTCTTCACGATGCCGCCGTCGGCGATGATGGTGACGCCGCATTTCTCCGCCGCGCGGCTCGCGACGTAGAGCGCGGTGAGCTGCGGGATGCCGACGCCCGCGACGACGCGTGTCGTGCAGATCGAGCCGGGGCCCTGGCCGACCTTGATCACATTTGCGCCGCACTTCGCGAGATACTCGACGCCTGATCCGCTCGTGACGTTGCCCGCGATGATCGGCAGCTCCGGAAATGCGTCGCGGATCAATTTCACCGTGTCGCCGACTCCGGCGCTGTGCCCGTGCGCGGTGCTCACGGCGATGACGTCGCATCCACGCTCGACGAGTGCTCCGACGTGCGCAGCGATGCGCTCGCGGTCGAGCGAACCGTCAGCTTTTCGCAATCCGATGATGCTCGCGCCGCACAGGAGGCGGAACTTGTCATCGCGCGCGGGCTTAAAATGCGAGCTGTGCTCGTGGAGGATGTGCTCGATGTCGCTGAGCGTGAAGAGCCCGCGCAGCACGTCGCCGTCGCCGACGACGAGCAGTTTGTTGATGCCCATGTGCGCGGTGAAAAAATTGTCCGCGGCCTTGATCGGCTCGCTGCCCAGCTCGCGCTCGTGAATCGTGCGGACCTGCGTGCGAGGCATCATCGCCTCGATGACTTTGCGTGACCCGTATCGCTCGCGGACGACGTGGCCGGGCAGCAGTCCGAGCAGCGTGTTTTTTTCATCCACGACCGGGAAAGTGCTGAATCCGAAACGCCGGTCCTCGATCATCGCGAGCACTTCGCCGATGAGCTGGTCAGGGCCGATCTTGATCGGCTCCTGGATCAAACCATGGACGTTGTTCTTCACTCGGCTCACCTCGGAGAGCTGCTGCCGTTCGGGCATGTTGCAATGGATCAGGCCGAGACCACCCGCGCGCGCCATCGCGATGGCCATCGGCGATTCGGTCACGGTGTCCATGTCCGCCGAGATGATCGGCAGGCGGAGCTGGAGCCGCTCGTGGAGCAGCGTGTCGAGGTTCGCGTCGCGGGGGATGACTTCGCTGTAGAGTGTCGCGAGCGTGACGTCGTCGTAGGTGAGGCCGACGCCGCGGTGGGTCGGGAAAAACTGGTCGGCCGGCTGGTAGAACTGGTCGTCGAGAGGTGCCATGTCGAACCTTGCCAGAAGCGCCCGGCGGATGAAAAGCCGGAAGTGCAGCGGCCCTCTTATTCTTATTCCTATTCGTAAGCCTAATCATCTTCGGCAGCCGTGCGTCTGCGGAGATTGGGATTAGGAATGGGAATAAGATTTGGAATAAGACGGTGCGCCCGCGATCAGAGTCGCGAGAGTCGCCCGCGCGTGGTGCGCGCGCCGCAGCACGGGCAATTCGGCAGATCGTCGCCGGTGTCGTCGCGAAACTCGAACGCGCAGAGGTGACACTTCACGAGGTCGCGGACGGCCAGCGACTCGCCGCGGTTGCGGCGGATATTGTGCAGCACCGAGGCGAGCAGGATGATGCCGAGGCAGACGCCCGAATAGGCGAAGAGCAGCTCGTGGAGATCGAGTCGGAACATGCGGCTATTTCGGCGCTGAAGCCGCGATGATGTCGTCTCCCCACGCGAAGGTGACCGTGCCCCACTGCATCGCTTTGCCGGATGGCGCAAAATGCAGCGTGCCGGTGAATGTGAGCGCGTCCTCGTCCAGCGCGGTGTCGCCGCTGGCCTGCTGCACGAAGGCGAAGCGCGTCTCGCCGTCGTCCTTCACTCCGGCAAGCACGACTGTGGGCTGCACGGAGGCGGAAGATTTTGCGCGGGGCGCGAACGCGGGTTTCCCTTTCGTGCGCGATTGCAGTACGGATGAAAACTGGATCTGAGTGAACTGACCCTGTGGCGCTGCGGGTGTGATTTTTTCCGAAGGCGAGACGCTGCGGATCAGCGCGAGCGGATCGCGGGCCGGAGGAATCGGGATCACCGGCGGATCGAGCGGCGCTCCGAGCGGCTGCGTGCGGATGACTTGGAAAGAAGGACGATAGCGAATGTCGAGGAGTCTTTTGGGCTCGATGGTCTGGACCTTTGCGACGAGCGCGGGATCGTGCATCGCAATCCACTGGAGCAGCGCGGCGGTTTCCGGCGTGCTGGCTGCGTTTTCGCCGGGCGGTGTCAGCACCTGCACGATCGGCGCTGTGCGGACGGTGCGCGGCGCGGCGGGATCCTTTCCCTGGAAAACAAAGAAGGCCGAGCTGTGCAGCAGGAATGAGACGAAGATGAACACCGCGAGCCACCACGAGCTTCCCTCGCGGTCGGCCCACGTGAAAATGACCGGTGTCTCGGCTTCCGTGTCATTCATCGCTTCGGGATTTCGCCCGCGAGGATCACCGAGTAACTGCGCCGCAGCGCCTCGTCGGTGACGGCGGCCACGATGCCGGATGGCGTGCCTGCATCCGCCTTGAGGATGAGCCATTTCTCCGCGGATTGGTTTTCCGAAAGTCGCGTCCGGAGCTCGCTCATCGTCACCTCGCGGTCGCGGTGATAAATCGTCGGTGCAGGGCCGCCAGTGATGCTCACGATCTCCGCATTGCGCTGGGTGCCGAGCGCGAACGAGGTCACCGGCAGGCTCACCTGCACGCCGGGCGTGAGCGTGAATTTCGAGCCGAGCACGTAGAAGACGAGCACGAGCAGGAGCACGTTCAGCAACGGCATGATGCCAAACAGCGCGAGGTGAAAATGGTAGCCGCGTTCGAGCTTCACGGTCAGAGCTTTTCCGAGCGCTGGCGGGCTTCCCCGAATTCGATGATGTCCGTCTGCTGCCGGCTTTCCATGAGGAGATTCACGACCTCGATTCCAGCGCGCTCCATGTCGTGGATGACCGCATTCGCCCGCGCGCTGAGATACGCGTAGCCCATCGCGCACGGGATGCAGACTGC
>JBDSAR010000217.1:0-3431 GCA_039922035.1 Chthoniobacteraceae bacterium | reverse complement strand
TCCGCCTGCGCCTCGCAGGCGAGCGTCTCGATTTCGAGCCAGATTTCGTATTTGCGTTGTTCCGTCCAGATGGCCGCCATCTCGGGCAGCGTGTAGCGATCAATCATGAGGGCGCGGAAGATGTGAGCCGCGCCCGCGCTCGGCAAGCCGGAAGCATCCGGGCTTCTTACTTGCCGAGGAATGCCGTGCGGCCTGCTTGCAGTGCCGCGAGATACACCTCGCGCAGCGGAATGCCAGCCTGCTCCGCGATCGCGCGGCAGCTCTCGAATTCTGGTGCGATCTGCAGCAGCCGTTCGCCTTTGAAGCCGAGCTTCACGGTGACCTCGCCGTGCCGCGTCTTCACGGTTTCGAAGCGCCGCGTGAGTTTCAGCCGCGCGATCCTTTCCACGCGCAGGCCGAATGCGGTGGTTTCGGCGAAAATGATGTCCGAGATTTTTTCCACCGCGCCCTCGTCGCACAACGCGGAAAGCATCGTGCCGGGGCGCGATTTTTTCATCTGCACCGGAGTGAACCACACGTCGAACGCGCCCGCGGCGAGGAGCTGCTGCATCACCGCGCCGAGCACCTGTGGCGAGAGATCGTCGAGGTTCGTCTCGATGCGCGTGACGGTGTCAGTCTCGTAGCCGGGCATCGCGGGGTGGGGAGAGGTTACGCGAGTTCGCCGAGGACGGCGCGCAGGACGTTCGGCCGGTCGGCGAGTTCGCGCGTGCCGAGACCGTAGCCGATGCGCTCGACTTTCATCGCGGGCATAAGGCCGAAGCCTGCGGAAAATTCCGCGGCGATGCCTGCGCCGGTCGGCGTGATGAGTTCGTGTGGCACATCAATCTGTCCGAGCGGGATGCCTTTCAAAATCTCCATCGTCGCAGGCGCGGGCACCGGGAAAATCCCGTGCGCGCACTTCACCGTGCCGTGGCCGTCGTGAAGATTCGACACGAAGACTTTCTCCACGCCGAGCGCCTCGATGCCGGTGCATGAGAGCACGATATCCGCGATGGAATCGAGCGCGCCGACCTCGTGAAAGTGGACATCCTCCACGCTCACGCCGTGGATTTTTCCCTCGGCCTCTGCGATGCGCTGGAAAATCCCGAGCGAATGCTTCTTCACGAACGGCGAGAGGTCGCTCACCTCGATCAGCGCGCGGATTTCGCGGTGCGTGCGGCCATGCACGTGCTCGTGATCCTGCTCGTGCCCGTGTTCGTGCGAGTGCCCATGCCCGCAGCAATCATCCCCGTGCTCGTGCTCGTGGCTGTGCGTTTGCTCGCCGTGCGAATGCTCATGCGTGTGCTTCAGCGTCGCGTGTTCCTCCGTGTGCTCGTGAGCGTGCAAATGCTCCGGATCGTGGTCGTGCTCGTGGTGATGATGCACGTGCCCTTCCTCGCCGTGCTCATGCCCGCACTCGGGGCCGTGCGTGTGGTCATGCTCATGCGAGTGCTCATGAGAATGTTCGTGCCCGTGCTCGTGCCCGCAGTCATGGCCGTGCTCCCCGTGCTCCACATGCGTCGCGCCGCCGTGGATGTCGAATTTCACGCCCTCGATGTCCTTCCGCTTCGCGCGGTCGTAGTGCATGTGGAAGTCGCCGATGTGCAGCTTGCTCAGCTCCCATTCCAGCGCGCTGGGTTTCACGCCGAGGTCAATGAGCGCGCCGACCATCATGTCGCCACTGATGCCGGAGATGCAGTCGAGGTAGAGAGCTTTCATGTGAGGGAGAATTGACAGGTTTTGAACGGATGCAAACAGCGAACTCGCGACCCATCCTCAAACTTGATTGGACCTCGCCGGTTCTCTCGTGCGCCGACTGGCGATGGACGACCGCGAACGAGGCCATCACCGTGCGGCGGGGGAAAATGTAGCGCCGACGACTCGTCGGCACGCGCGGGCTTCCGGATTCGCCACTTGCGTGGTGCGAAAAATTGCAGCGCGCATTGCATTCATGAGCAAGCGGGCAGCCGACGGCTCGTCGGCTCCACATGGTGCCCGCTCCTTCCGCCCAGTTATTTCGTGCCCGAGAGCAGCGCCGACTTCACCGCGGGCAGGCTGAGCGTCTTGTCGTAGAGCGCCTTTCCGATGATGCAGCCGTGAAGTGCCGGAATGGTCGCGAGATGCGTCACATGCGTCGCCGTGCCCACGCCGCCGCTCGCGATGAGCTGGCCGCCGAGCGGGACGATGGCCGCATTCACGCGTTCGGTCTCGCCGAAGTTCGGCCCTTGCAGCATGCCGTCCGTCGCGATGTCCGTGTAAATGATCGTGCCCGCGCCGGCTTTCACGGCGTTGACCGCGAGTTCGAGTGCGCTCTGCCCGGTCTCCTGCGTCCAGCCTTTCACGCTGACGATGCCGTTCTTCGCATCAATCCCCACCGCGATTTTTTCCCGTCCAAACTCGCGCGCCATCTCGCCGACGAACTCCAGCGACTCCGCCGCCTTCGTCCCGAGGATCACGCGCGCCACTCCTGCATCCAGCGCGCGGCGGATCGCCTCGACATCGCGGATGCCGCCGCCGAGTTCGCACGGGATGCCGACTGCCGAAGTGATCGCCCGGACGGATTCGAGATTCTGCTGCGTGCCGGAAAATGACGCATCGAGGTCCACAACGTGCAGCCAGTCGCCGCCTTCCGCTTCCCACTGCCGCGCAAATGCGGCGGGGTCGGAGGAGTAGATCGTTTTCTCGGCAGCACGGCCCTGGCGCAGGCGGACGACCTGGCCGGACATCAAATCAATGGCGGGATAAAGGAGCATGAGCCGCGAAGAAGTGGCGGGGAGCGCCGCGCAAGGCAAGTGCTTCCGAATGCGGAATGCGGAATGTGCAAACGTAGCCGCCGACGGAAGGAATCGGGCTGATCGTCTTTTTGCGTTCAAAGCAGTGCAGGCCTCTTACCGTCGTCGGCCACGGGAAAGGCGCGACATTCCACCGTTGGCGCGTCACGTCCGATTAGTTCTCATCCGCGCTGATGTATGAGATACCTCCAGTTTGGTCGTTTATTGCGTCGGCGCTTCCAACGCGACGGCCCAATGGTGCGTGGTCGCTAGGGAACGGTAAATTTCAACGCCAAAATGGCGCGGTTTCGCGTGGCGGTGTTCTGTCGGAGGAAGGGATGATTGCGGAACCATTGGGGATGAATCTCCCATGCCAAGGGCGCGCTTGGGAATCGCAGGAGGACAACCTCAAACGCTCGGAGACGCATCTCCTAGCGCGCAAACACGCTCCCCGTCCGCTGGATATCGTGGTGGGGGCGTGATGAGAGGGACATCCATCTTGGACTTTCATTCTTTTCGCGACCTCATCCTCTCACTCGAAGACCGCGCAGCGCGGGAAGGCGAAGCTGCGTGCCTGCAAGTGCTGACAGATGCACTTCGGGAGCTGACTGCCCAGCGGAAGCTATTGAGCCCGGAGGAAGACAACAGTGAGATGATGAAGTTCCGGGAATTGCTGCATCC
>JBDSAR010000216.1:0-3392 GCA_039922035.1 Chthoniobacteraceae bacterium | reverse complement strand
CGGACAAGCCGCAGTTCTTCGTGGACAAGCTCGCGCAGGGCGTCGCCATGCTCGCCGCCGCGTTTTTTCCGAAGGACGTGATCCTGCGCCTGAGCGATTTCAAAACCAACGAGTATGCGAACCTCATTGGCGGCAAAGCATTCGAGCCGCACGAGGAGAACCCGATGCTCGGCTTCCGCGGCGCGAGCCGCTACTATCATTCGCGCTATCAGGCGGGCTTCGCGCTCGAATGCCGCGCCGTGAAACGCGTCCGCGAAGAGATGGGCCTCACCAATCTCAAAGTGATGATCCCGTTCTGCCGCACCATCGAGGAAGGCCGCCGCGTGCAGGCGGAGATGGAAAAGCACGGACTCAAGCGCGGCGAAAACGGACTGGAGATTTACGTCATGTGCGAGATACCGAGCAACGTCATCCTCGCCGACGAGTTCGCGGAAATCTTCGACGGCTTCAGCATCGGCTCCAACGATCTCACGCAGCTCATCCTCGGCGTGGATCGCGACAGCGAAATCGTCGCACCCATTTTCGACGAACGGAACGCCGCCGTGAAAAAGATGATCGCGCAGGTGATCGCCGCCTGCCGAGCGAAGGGCCGCAAGATTGGCATCTGCGGCCAGGCCCCGAGCGATTACCCGGAGTTCGCGCAGTTCCTCGTCGAGCAAGGCATCGACAGCATCTCGCTGAATCCTGACACGGTGCTGAAAACGACGCTGGCCATTTTAGAAACGGAAGCCGCGTTGAACCGCTAACAACGGCGAACACTGGCCTACAGAACCTTCATCTCACGCCCCATGAACAGCCAGACCAATCTTGAAGCGAGATCGGCTTCTCATCAAAAGCCCAAGTATCCCGGCGTGCGCGTGACGTGCAGTGGTAATCAGCTTGTCGCGCAGCATGTCGAAACGCGCATCACGGAAGGCGGCGTGTTTTTTCCGATCACGCCTTCCACGGAAGGCGGGGAAATTTACCAGCAATCCTTCGCGCAAGGGGAACTCGATGTCTGGGGGCAGCAGAAGATCGCGGTGGAGACGGAGGGCGAACATGCAGCGCAGGGTGGTGCGACGGCCTTTGCGGTGACCGGACGGCGCACGGTCAATTTCACGTCGGGACAGGGGATCGTCTATGCGATGGAGCAATACTACCACGCACCCGGCAAGCTCTCGACCATGGTGCTGGAGATCGGTGCCCGTGCGCTCACCAAGCACGCGCTGAACGTCCACTGCGGGCACGACGACATCTATTCGGCGCTCGATACCGGCTGGACCATGATGATTGCCCGAGACGCGCAGCAGGCCGCCGATCAGGCCATTATTCTGCGCAAGGTGAATGAGTGGGCGCTGAATCCGGGCATGAACATTCAGGACGGAATGCTCACGACGCATTCGGAACGCACTTACCTCGCACCGGAGGCGGAGCTGCTGCGCGAATTTTTGGGTGCGGTGGATGATCAGATCGAATCTCCCACGCCCGCGCAGCGCGAGCTGTTCGGTCCCACCCGGCGTCGCGTGCCGCAGATGATGGATTTGAAAAACCCGATCCTGCTCGGACCGGTGCAGAACCAGGAGCACCACATGAACGGCGTGGTCGCGAGGCGGAACAATTTTGACGAACCCATTCTCGGCTTCATCCAGAAGGCATGTGCGGAGTTCGAGGCTCTCACTGGCCGTCACTACGGACTGCTCACCGAATACAAGACCAGCGATGCGGACACCGTGTTCGTCTCGCTCGGCAGCGCCGCGGAGAATATCGAGGCCGCCTGCGATTACCTGCGCGAGCACCGGGACGCCAAGGTTGGCTCCATCCATCTCAACGTCATTCGTCCCTTCCCGGAAGCTGCGATCATCGAGGCGCTGCGGGGCAAAAAGAATGTCATCATTATTGAACGCACCGACGAGGGCATGGCGGGCGATAATCCGATGGCTCGCGACATCCGCGTGGCGCTCGGCAAGGCTCGGGAAGCCGCGAAATTCGGCGGTCATCTCCCGGTGCTGAGTGTCGAGGAAATGCCGCGTCTCTTCCGTGGTTCCTACGGCATCGGTTCACGCGACTTCCGGCCAGAGCACACGCTCGGTGCGTATGAGTTCGCGGCAGGTCAGACGAAGCGTCTGGACGGCAGATGCGCGGCGGACGGCGAGACCTCCTTCGTCCTCGGCGTGAATCATCCGTATGCCGTCATCAGCAAGGACACGCCGTCTTTGCTGCCTCACGGAGCCATTGCCGTCCGGTTCCATTCCATCGGTGGCTGGGGCATGATCACCACTGGCAAAAACCTCGGCTCCATTATCGGAGAATTTGGCAAACTCATCTCCGAGCGCGACCCCGCCTATGACGAGTGCGGTCAGCTCGTGGAGAAGATCCAAGTGATGGCGAATCCGAAATATGGGTCCGAGAAAAAAGGCGCACCCACCAACTACTACCTCGTCGTCGCTCCCGAGCGTGTGCGGGTGAATTGCGAGCTGAATCATGTGGATGTGGTGCTGTGCTGTGACCCGAAGGCCTTCACTCACACCAACCCGCTCGCGGGACTGAAACCCGGTGGCTGCCTCGTGTGGGAATCCAGCGAAAGCCGGGAGACCGCCTGGCAACGCATCCCCGCACGTCATCGTCAGTTCATCAAAGACAACCACATCCGTGTTTATCTCCTGCCGGGCTTTGACATCGCGCGCAAGGCGACCGAACAACCCGAACTGCAACTGCGGATGCAGGGCAATTCCTTCCTCGGAGCATTCTTCCGCACCTCCCCTTTCTTGGAAGAGTTCGGCATCTCCGAGGAGCTGTTTTTGGATGTCGTCCGCAAGCAATATGAAAAGAAGTTCTCGCGCTTTGGCCCTGCGGTGGTGGCTTCCAACATGGAAGTGATGTCTGCGGGCTTCTCGCGCGTTCAGGAAATCAAGCATGGCGAGATCGCGGATGCCGACCGCTCTTCCATGCGCCAACCGCCGCTGGCACCGCTGGGCCAGCATCAACTGTTGCCGACTGCGGGTTGTTGCGCGGTGTGTGGCGGAGTCCCGATGCCAGCCGGTCAATCACGCGTTCCGTTCCAGACGCTGGCCAAGTTTGATTCCGAGTTCCGTAGCGATCTGGGTTATCATCAGCCCGCCGGAGCACTTGCTTCTGTGGGCCTCATGAGTGCGGGAACGGGTGCGACACAGTCGAAGTATCTGGCACGCCGCGAGACACCCGTTTTCATCGCGGAGAACTGCACCCAGTGCATGGAGTGCATCACCGCCTGCCCGGATACCGCCCTGCCGAACATGGCGCAGGAAGTCGGCACCGTACTGCGCGTCGCCGCGACGAATTATGTCAGCGATCCCATTGAGCGGAAGAAGCTGCTTGGGGAGTTGAAGGGCATTGAGGAACGCGCGCGATGCAAAATGGGCGAGGCTGCAAAAGCC
>JBDSAR010000215.1:0-13087 GCA_039922035.1 Chthoniobacteraceae bacterium | reverse complement strand
GCCGCAAAGATCGTCCTCAAGATCGATGTTGAAGGTTTTGAGTTGCCCGTCTTGAAAGGCATTGGAACCGGTCGCCTTCCAGATTGTATCATCGCTGAGTATAATCCGAAGTGGCAGCGCGCCGGCGGGTTCGCTGCCCCGGATTTTTACGAATGGTTTTCCTCCCGTGGCTACCGCTTCCACATCATGGGTGCCGGTGGCACGCTGACGCCGGTGAGCCTCGAACGATTTTACCAGGCGATCGAAGCGACTTCGGACACCGACTCGTTTGACGTCGTCGGCCTGCATCACGCGTGAGGTTCCGGTCGCCCGTTTCCGCGTGATGAAAATGCCCGTCTCCATCCTCATCCTGGTCAGGAACGAAGCCGCGAATCTCCTGCGCTGCCTCGCGTCGGTGGCGTGGGCGGATGAGATCTTCGTGGTGGATTCACGGGGCACGGGCCGGGCGGAGATGCACCACGGGCAGTCAAGCGTCCCGTCATGATCTCCATCGTGATCCTGACCATGAATGAGGCGGCGGATCTCCCGGCGTGCCTGGAGTCGCTGCGCTGGTGTGACGACATCCATGTCGTGGATTCCGGCAGCACGGATGCGACGGTGCGGATCGCGGAGGCTGCAGGGGCACACGTCTGCGCAAACCGATTTGAGTCCTTCGGCAGGCAGCGCAACTGGGCGCTCGCGAACTGCGACTTCAAACACGAGTGGATCCTTTTTCTCGACGCGGACGAGTGCTCGACGCCGGAATTCCAGCGCGCGATCCACGAGGCGATCGCGTCCGCTCCCGCGCAGACCGCGGGCTTTTACTGCTGCTGGAAGATGATGCTGCAGGGCCGCTGGCTGAAGCGGTGCGACTCGTTTCCGAAATGGCAGTTCCGGCTGATGCGCAAGGGGCGCGCGGCGTTCACGGACTTCGGCCATGGGCAGAAGGAGCACGAGGTGAAGGGCGACATCGGCTACATCCGCGAGCCGTACCTGCACTTCGCGTTCAGCAAGGGCTGGGCACACTGGGTCTCGCGGCACAACCGCTACTCGGACCTCGAGGCGCGCGAGCGGTTCGGCGCAAAGGTGCGGTGGCGCGACATTTTTTCGAGGCACGGCTCTGTGCGGAACAAGGCGCTCAAGCCGCTCGTGAGCCGCATGCCGGGCTGGCCGGTGGCGATGTTTTTTATCCGCTATGTCCTGAAGCTCGGCTTCATCGAGGGGCGCCGGGGCTTTGTGTATTGTGTGAACATGGCATGGTACGAGTTCTTGATCCGCATCAAGATGGATGAAATCCGCCGCAGCGGCGCGGCATCACCGCCGGGGGCAAAGTGAGGCCGACCATCTCCGAAATCCTCTGCATCGTCCTTCTGGTGGCCGGTCTCGCATTTGCGCTGCGCCCGAATTCGCATGGAAATGTGAACCAAATTCTTCCGAAGGCTGTCCGGGTCTGGATCAATGACGGCCATGACGAAGAGGAGAACCTGATCGCATTTTTCATCCTCGGAAGCTTCGCGCTTTTCCCCAGCCGACGCTCCGGCCGCGCTGCATCCGGCGCACGTCCGGCGGCAGTCCGGTGGGTGGACAGCCGTGCGGTCCGCATGGCGGCACTCATGGCGCTGGTGTGCGCGATCGAGCTGGTGCAACTTTTTATCCCGGGACGTATTTCGGATCTGAATGATGTCTGTACCGGCTGGAGCGGAATTTTCGCCGCGTGGTTGCTTTGCTTGCTGCTGGAAGAGCGCGCAAAAAAGCAGGCGCATGCAGGATCGCATCCGGATTGACGCGGGCCCTCTGTGGATCCGGCGTCCATCGGATTGCAAAGTATGATTGGCACGCAGGCTGCGCACGGATACTATCACCCTGATTTCATCCCCGTGCAGCCGCTCGAAACCCTAATCGCCCCTGAGCTTCAGGAAGTACGCAAGCACCGCCGCAACTGGCTGGTGATTGCAGGCATCATGGTGGTGCTCGTCGGGGTGCTGGCGGTGCAATACAAGCCGCTCTATGGCTGGGTGCAGGGCCTGCGCTCGCGGCGCATGGCGGCAAAGGCGGAGGCGGAGATCCTCGCGGGCAATTTCGATGAGGCTTTCAGGAAGGCGAACACCGCCTACATGACCAAGCCCGACCAGCCTGAAACGATCCGCGTCGCGGCAAAGGTGCAGAGGCTGATGGGACAGGGGGGCACCGCAGTGCCCATCTGGAAACAGCTCCGGCAGGCGAATGCGATGCGGCCCGAGGATCGTCGCATGTACGCCGAGGATCTCCTGCTGTCCGGATCCGTCGGCGATGCGGGCAATGAGATCGAGGGAATGCTGAAGGATAACAGCTCCGACGGAGCGCTGTTCCGGCTGGCCGCACGATGGGCGGCGGTCGAGGGAAATGCGGAAAAGGCCCGGGACTTTGCAGCCAAGGCGGTGCAGACGGATCCTGCCAACCCTGAAGGCAGACTCCTGCAGGCACTGCTCCAAGTGGCGGCAGGCAAGGAGCCCCTGCGGGATGCGGGCATCCGGACCATGCTCGAACTCGGCAAGGAAAACGTGCGCGAAGGGCTCGAGGCGCTCAGGCAATTGGGCACGATGCGGGGCCTCGCCGCGGACGTGGCGGCCAAGGTGGTTCCGCTGCTGGAGCAGCATCCGCTCGCCACCGAGCAGCACCGGATCCTCGCATTCAATCTCGACCTCGACCTTCACCCTGCGGAGAGGGCGGCGAAGCTCGATGCCGCGGTCCGGAAATATCGGAAGGCCGCTCCTGGCGCCCGGTGCGCGTTTGCGATGTGGCTGAATGCACACGGCGAATTTGAGCGGAACCTCGTCCTCATCCCGGTGGACGAGGCATTCAAGCGGCAGGACATGCTCCTGCTATGCCTCGATTCCCTCGCCGCGCTTGGACGGTGGGGCGAGGTCGAGCGCGTCCTCGAAATGAAGGACGTGCCCCTTTACACGGCGATCAAGGAACTTTACCTCGCGCGCTCCGCGGAGGAACTCGGGAGCCGCACCGTCGCCGACCTGCACTGGCAGCGGGCGCACCTCGCGGCCGTCGCATCGCCGGAGCAGATGAGGGAAATCGCGATCTACGCGGAAAAATGCGGGCGTCCCGATCGGGCCGAAATCTCCTACCGCACTCTGAGCGCCAACTCGAACACGGCGCGCATGGCGATGGAGGGGTTGCTGAAGATCGCGCGCAACCGCGGCGACATGGACATGATTTGCGACACCTTGGAAAAAATGGGTGCGCGCTGGCCGCATGATGATGCGGCAAAAAACGATCTGGCCTATTTCAACCTGCTCCGCCGAAAGGCTGTGGATGAATCTCTCGCCGTGGCGAAGCAACTCGTCACACGGTCTCCGAGGAGCCTCCCGCATCTGACCACGCTGGCGCTCGCCGCGATGCGCAAGAACGACCCGGCAGGCGCCCTGTCTGTCTATGAGGGGCTTCAGATCCCGTGGGAGAGAATCTCGACGAGCCAGCGTGCCGTGCATGCGGCTGTCCTCGGCGCGAACGGGCGGACGGCCGAGGCCGCGGCCGAGGTGGCTGCCTTGCGCTGGGAGGAATTGCACCCCGAGGAACGCGAATTGGTAAAACAGTGGCGGACGCAGTGACCGCATCCGGGCGCGTCCCCGTCGCGGGACATGCTGAGCCGCGGCCGTGGTGGCCGGTCCTTGCCCTGCTTGGCGCCCTCTGGCTGTTTGCGGTGCGGCAGTTCCGCTTCGAGTGGACTATCAATCCCCAATACACCTACGGCTGGACCGTGCCGTTCCTCTCCGCGTACCTTTTTCTTGAGCGGTGGAAGCGCCGTCCGCCCACCAGCGCGCCACGATTCCGACTCGCGCTTGCGCTGGCCGTGATCGGGTTTGCACTGATGTTGCTTCCGGTGCGGCTCATCCTGGAATCCACGCCGGACTGGCGTCTGCTGGGCTGGGTTCTCGGTGGCCTGTGCGTGGCGATTTCCCTGGCTGCCGTCTATTTTGCCGGTGGCATGGGGTGGCTGCGGCACTTCGCGTTTCCGGTCGCATTTTTCCTCGTCGCGGTGCCGTGGCCCGTGCCGGTCGAGCAGCCGCTGGTGCAGTGGCTCATGCATTCGGTGACCGGGATTTGCGTCGAGGCACTGAGTTGGTTTGGGATTCCGGCGATCCAAAGTGGCAATGTCATTCAGATCAGCACCGGCAAGGTCGGCGTCGAGGAGGCATGCAGCGGAGTGCGCTCGCTCCAGACCACTCTGATGATTGCACTCTTCATGGGTGAACTCCTGCGCTTCGGCGTCGTGCGCCGCATTGTCCTCCTCGTCGGGGGCCTCGGCGTTGCATTCATCAGCAATGCCAGCCGCGCATTTTTCCTCGTCTGGGTGAGCGCAAAATCAGGCACCGACGCGGTCGCGAAATGGCACGACAATATCGGCATGGCCGTGCTGATCGCGAGCCTCGTGGGCGTGGGTATCCTCTGCGCGCTCCTGAATCCGCGGCGCGGTGATGCGGCGGACAATTTGCCCGATGCCCGCCTGCTCCGCCCAGGTGCTCCGCCGCGGATGGGCATCCTCATTGCGCTGGCGGCGTGGCTGCTCGTCATCGAGGCGGGCACCGAGATGTGGTACCGCGCCGCCGAGGCCCGCTCGCCGAAGGCAAGCGCGCTGGCAGTGAACTGGCCCACCGGGGAGAAGGGCTTTCGCGATGTCGAGTTCAGCGATGTCACGCGCAACATTTTGAAATACACCGATGGCCGTTCCGCCGTGTGGGCCGACGAAAACGGCCTGCGCTGGGCGATGGTCCTGCTCAATTGGGCACCGGGCCGCACATCGGTCCAGCTCGCGCGTTCGCACGGGCCCGAAGTCTGTCTCCCCGCAAGCGGTGCGGCGATGAGCGCCGATCTCGGCCTCCGCCCGATGCGGATCAACGGACTCGAACTTCCCATGCGCGCGTACGTCTTCCGGACGCGTGACCGGGAAATTCACGTCTTCTATTGCCTGTGGGAACAGCGCCCTGACACGGACGGCCCGCAGTCCACGGCCGTGGAAATGAACATCGGGCGCCGCCTCGAAGCGGTGCGCAAGGGCGTGCGCAACACCGGCCAGCAAGTCATCGAGGTCGTCGTCTCCGATGTCGCCGGACCCGAGCAGGCGGAAGCCGCGGTGAAGCGCTTCCTCGAAAAGGCGATCCGGATCTGAGTCAGAGCGCCGGCAGCGGATCGGCGCGGCAAAGTTTCGCGGCGAGCCGCACCGCGGAAAAAAGGCTGCCGGTTCCAGCGGTCCCGCGCCACGCGATGTCGAATGCGGTGCCGTGATCCACGCTCGTGCGCGTCACCGGCAGGCCGAGCGTCGTATTCACCGCGGAGTCGAATGCGATCATCTTGACCGGGATGTGTCCCTGATCGTGATACATGCAGATCACTGCATCGAACTCGCGACGCCGCGCCGGTGTGAACGCGGTATCCGGCGGCACCGGGCCGGTCACGCCGAAGCCCCGCACACGGGCCTCCTCGATCGCGGGCGCGATGATCCGCTCCTCTTCGCGCCCGCCAAAAAGCCCGCCTTCGCCGGCGTGCGGATTCAGCCCGCAGACGAGCAGTTTCGGCTCGCGTCCGCGAATGCGGCGCAAGGCCGCCGCGGTCAGTTCGATCACATCGAGGATGCGTGCGCGCGTCAGCAGTGCCGGCACCTCCGCGTAGCCCACGTGCGTCGTCACGAAGCTGCACGTGATTTCCTCCGAATACTGCATCATGCACGAGCGTGCAGCGCCCATGCGCTCCGCAAAAATTTCCGTGTGTCCGGGGAATCTGTGTCCCGCGGCGTGCAGCGCTTCCTTGTTCAGCGGCCCCGTTGAAATTGCGGCCACTTCGCCGCCCAGTCCCGCCTCGATGGCCGCGATGACGTAGCGAAACGCCGCCTCGCCGCATGCTGCGCTGATCTTTCCCGGCGTCACTGCATCCGCGTCCACGTTTTGAAAATCGAGGACGCTTGGCGTGCTCACGCTGCGCCATGCCGGACTCCCGTCGTGCCTGGCGATGATCGGTGACGCGAGCGGCACGCCGATTTTCTCCGCCACGCGACGCATCAGCGCCGCGTCGCCGAAGATGATCGGCACGCACTCGCGCGCAATGTCCGCATCCGCGAGCAGCCGCAGGCAAAGCTCGGGGCCGACGCCGGCGGGATCTCCCATCGTCACCGCGATGCGCGACAGCGGCGCGCCGCTCTGTTTTTCGAAAGTCATGCTCCTGTGATACCCGTGACGCTAAGCCTTTGGCAAACCGGCGCGGCGCAGTGTGAGGTGGAGGATTTCCGCCGGAGCCTGGATGCGGACAGGGAACCAGTTTCCCACGCCATTCGATACGACGAGCGCACCCGAACGCCGCGAGTACAGGCCGCTCCAGTACCGATAGAGAAGCGAACCCGCACCGACGCGGCCTGTGAGCATGAGCTGCCCGCCATGCGTGTGTCCGGAAAGCGTGAGTGGGATTTCGTCCGCGAAATCCCACGCGTGCGGATGATGCGCGAGCAGCATCGGCCACGCCGCGGGATCGCGGCGTGCGAGCAAAGCCGCCGCGCTGTCGCGCATTCCCGCCTCGCTGTGATTCCACGGAAGTCCGAGGAACTGCACCCGCTGGCCGCGGATGTCCGTCGTCGCGGCATCGCCGCGCAGGAGCGGCAGACCGCCTCGCTCCGCCTCGCGGTGAAACGTCCGCGGATCCTCGATGAGATCATGGTTGCCCTCGCAGGCCGCAACGATGTGGCGGGCACGGAGCGCCCGCACGACATCGAGCGCGGCAGGGAGATCGCGCAGCGAGTGATTGATGAAGTCGCCCGTCAGCGCGATGACATCCGCGTCGAGCCGGTTCGTCTCCTCGACGATGCGTTCGAGCACCCGCCCGCGCGTGAAGCGTCCCACGTGAAAATCGGTGACGTGCGCGATGCTCAGGCCTTCCAGTGCAGGTGGAAGATCCGACACCGGGACCACGATGCGGCGGATGCGAAAGCCGTCGAGCTGCGTCTCGCCGATCCCCGCGGCGGCGAGCGTGAGCATCGGCGGAGTGAGCGCCGCCGCGGTCCCGAGAAATTCACGTCGCGTGAGACCGGATGCCGCATTCCTTTCCCTCGGAGGAATGCGCCGAATGATCCGCATCATTTTTCCAGTGAGCGCGATCAGCCCGCCCACGGCTTGCCAGGCGAGCCACGGCAGCAGGATCACGACGTGCCACGCCAGGATCATCGAATGGAATGGGCGCGGCAGGATTTCCTCCAGCCCCACGCCGCCGCGTGAAAAAAGGATCATGGCGAGCCCGGCGAACTGCAGCGCTCCGAACATGCCGCCAGTCCACCGCATCCATCGCTTCGGCTGTTTCAACGCTGCACGGCACCACAGGAGATCGCCGACTGCCATGAGGGTGAGGAGAAAGATGAACGTCATGCGTGGCCGCACTCATCGCGCGAAAAATGCCGCCCTGCAAATCGTCCCTCGCGGCGGTCACGCACTCTCCGCGTCAGGCTTTGCATTCCATGCCTTGAGATACGCGTCGAATGTCCCGGCGTGGATGCGGACAATCTTCGTGATGTCACGGGTGTAGCCGCCGGCCAGCACCCATGCGATCGGGACGTTGTGAAAACGCGCGAACTTGAAGACCCGGGCGTCACGTGCATGAAGGTCTTCCGCATCGAGCGCGAGTGGCGAATACGGATCTTCGAAATACGGATCCGCTCCAGCTTGGTAGAGCAGGAGATCCGGCTTCCACGCTGCAATCTGTGGCAGTGCGTCATCCATCACCCGCAGCATCGTCGCGTGATCGCAGCCTGCGGGCAGAGCGAACGAACGGTGATTTTCACCATCCTCATGGTGTCGCACGCTCACGTCGCGATACGGCACGTTGTCCGAGTAGTCGTTGCCGTAGATCGAGAGCGCGAAAATGTGCGGGCGTCTCGCGGCAAGCTGCGCGGTGCCGTTGCCGTAATGGAGGTCCATGTCGAGGATCGCGACGCGCCGCACTTCGCCCGCGGCGAGCAGCGCATCGGCGGCGACGATGAGCCCGTTGAACGTGCAGAATCCTTCGCCGTGATCCGCGCATGCGTGATGAAAGCCGCTCGCCAGTGCAGCGCTGGCTCCGTCGCGCAGTGCTGCGCGCGCGGCTGCGATGCACGCGCCATTCGTGAGCAGCACGCTTGGAAAAAGCGCAGGGGACCACGGGAACTTCTGCGATTCGGCAAGCACGCGGGGCGCGCCGCTCCGGACCGCCTCCACGTATTCGCGCGTGTGAACGCGCAGCAAGTCCGCCTCGGATGCAGGCTGCGGTTCCGCGAGCGTGACACCCGGCATCTTCGCAACCTCCGCAGCGACGAGGGCGAACTTCCGCATCGGCATGATGTGCTCGCCGAGCGGTGCAGCAAAACCGGGATGGTAGTATGCGGTGAGCATGGCAGTCGTAGCGCAGGTCTCCAGACCTGCGCCGGCAGCGCGTTCGCCAGCGGCAGGAGTGGCTCTGGAGAGTTGCGCTACCGCAGTTGGCGGGACGAGCGCGATCGCGGCGTTGTCGTCTGGAAAATGCGCGAGGGTCAACGCAGCATGCGCCATGTCCTGCGCGCGGAAGTGCGCGCCGTACATCGCATAAAGCGCGCGCACGATGCGCCGCAGTTCGCTGCCGGTAATCGTGCGTTCGCCTTCGCGCCCGACGCGGCGGATGATGAGCTGGAACGGCACCGGTCGCGCGACGCCGCTCGCATCAATCAGATCCGGAGGACGGAAGTCGGGCTGATGATAGCGCACCATGCGTGGGTCAATCTTGAGGTAGCCCGCGCGCTCGTAGGCGAGCAGACGCAGCGCCCGCTGCGGATCGCGGCCATCGTCGTATTCCATTTCGCCGACGAGTGTGATGCTGCACGACGGCATTCCGCGCTCCGCCGCGAGTTCGCGTGCGAGGAGGATTGGTGCGCCGCGCATCCATCCGGCGAGACCGCTGCGCCGCCACTCGCGTGCGACGAGCAGATGCGAGAGGTGAACGATGATTTCGCCCTCGCACGCGATCGCCGTGTGATCGCGCACGGCGGCAACTTCAGCGCCAGCACGCACGAGCAGGATTTCATAGCGGAGTGGCGCGGTCTCGCGCAACCGCGCGGTGAGCACGTCGCGCGTTTCCATTTCATGCGCCGCGCCGAATTCCCGCCAAAGCGCGGCGTACGCGATTTCAAAAAGCGGATCGTCGCATGAGCGAATCCGCGACCACGTGAATTGCGCCGGGTCAAGCCCTGCCGATTTTCCGTCGCCGGGGGCGAGGAGGTCGGGCGTCAGCAGCGCGGGGTCCATGAGAGGAATGTCTCACGGGTGCGCCATTCTTGCGAGCGTCGCGATGGCTGGAAGTCGCCGCTCCCAGTTTCACTCAGGCTGCGAAGTGCTCGACGCGCAGGAGCACCGGCTCGCCTTCCACCGGCGGGAGCGCGGCGATGCGTGCGATGGCCTCGCGCACCTGCGCGTGCGTGGCGTCATGCACCATGAGGATGAGCACGGCGCTCTGGCCGTCGCTCTCGGGCTGGATCATCGAGCTGATGCCGATATTGAGCGAACCCAGCACGCCCGCGACCTGCGCGAGCACGCCGGGTTTGTCATCCACGGGAATGCGCAGGTAATACTGGCAGAGGATTTCATCGAGCGGCTTGCACTCGCCGTAGAGGCCGTGCGGCATGAAGCCGAAGTCGCGACGCTTCGAGTCGAGCGCGTGCGCGGCCTCGGCGAGGTCGGCGATGACGGCGCTGGCGGTCGGGTCCTGCCCTGCGCCGCGTCCGTAAAAGAGCGTTTCACCGACGACGTCGCCGTGGACGCAGAGGGCATTGAAGACGCCGTTCACGCTCGCGAGCACGTGCTTCTCCGGGATGAGCGTGGGATGCACGCGCACCTCGATGCGACCATCCGCGTCGGCCTTGATGATGCCGAGCAGCTTGATGCGGTAGCCGAGTTCACGGGCGAAACAGATGTCCCGCGCGGTCACTTTCTCGATGCCTTCGACGAACACCTTCGACGGACAAATCCAAGTGCCATACGCGAGTGACGCGAGGATGATCGCCTTGTGCGCGGCGTCCCAGCCGTTCACGTCGAGTGTGGGATCGGCTTCGGCGTAGCCTTGCGCCTGCGCTTCACCGAGCGCCTCGGCGTAGTCGAGGCCGGCCTCGGTCATCCGTGTGAGGATGTAGTTCGTGGTGCCGTTGATGATGCCGTGGATGGATCTGATGTGATTGCCGATGAACGATTCGCGCACCGCCTTGATGATCGGAATCCCGCCCGCGACCGCGGCCTCGAAAAAGATGGGCACCTGTTTCGCCGTCGCGAGATCGAAAAGCTCCTTCCCATGCTCGGCGAGCAGCGCCTTGTTGCCGGTCACGACCGTCTTTCCCGCTGCGATGGCGCGCGTGATGAGTTGCCGCGCCTCCTCGATACCGCCCATGAGTTCGACGACGATCTGCACCTGCGGATCGTCCACGACATCCTGCCAGCGTCCCGTGAAAAGTTCCGCGGGCGCCTTCACGTCGCGCATCTTTTTCGGATCGCGCACCGCGATGCGGCGGACCACGAGTTCGAGCCCGAGGCGCTGTGAGAGCAGGTCGCGGTTCTGCGCGAGGTGTTTGAAAACACCCGCGCCCACAGTGCCGAATCCGGCGAGGCCGATGCCAATCTGTTTCATAAAATGGGCGCGGACTATCGAAGGCAGGTATGCGGGCGGCAAGAGCGGAGTGGAGCGCCGCGCGTCCCGCCAGCCACGCACGTTCCACGCACAGCGTCACTTCCTTCCCCGCGAGAGCACGCAAGCCCGGCAAACGAGGTGGCGCTGCGCGCGTGATTTTCGTGGCCGGCGGGACGCGCGGCGCTCCATTCGCAATGGCGCTCCCCATCGAGAACCGTGAAAAATTTTCGGGCGGCGCAGTTCGCTGCTTGGAAAGCGGGCGCGAGATTTTGCAGTGTGCGCGCCGTGCTCCGTCCGCTCCTCCAGCTTTACCGTCTCGCCGTGCTTGTCGCGATCGTGTGGCTGCTGCGTGATCACGCCCTGCGGGTGCGCGTCGAGTCGCTGCGCCCCCTGACTCATGAGGAGCTGCGTCCTCTTTTTCCGGAAGAAGATCAGTGGGTCATTGATGAGAGCGACCGCGGTGGCTGGCATGTGCTCACATCGGACGGCAGGAAGCTTGGCTACGTGCTTCAGACTGCACCCGTGGCAGACTCCATCGTCGGCTACCGGGGGGCGACGAACGTGCTCGTTGCATTCGACAACGCGATGCACGTGGTCGGCGTGAGCATTCGCGCGAGCCAGGACACGGTCGAGCATGTGAGCGACATCAAAAAGGATCGCAGTTTTCTGAAGACATGGAACGGACGCTCCTGGGACGAAGTCGCGGGCCGCACGCCGGAGGAGGAGGGGATCGAGGGCGTGAGCGGCGCTTCGATGACGAGCCTCGCGATTGCCGACGGCATCGTGCGCAGGCTGCGCTCTGCAAACACCGCGGCTGCGCAGCCGCCCGTGTCTTTTCGGTTCGGCGCGCGCGATGTCGGGCTCGTGCTGGTCGTGCTCGCGGGCGCGGTGCTTTCATTCACCGGCACGCATGGACGGCCGTGGCTGCGGCGCGGATTTCAGGTGCTGGTGATCGGTTATGTCGGCTTCATCAATGCGGACCTCCTCGCACAGACGCTCATCGTCGGATGGGCGCAGAACGGCGTGCCGTGGCGCACCGCGCCGGGACTCGTGCTCATGCTTGCCGCGGCGCTCATCGTCCCGTGGTCCGCTGGCAAACCGCTCTATTGCCAGCAGCTCTGTCCGCACGGACATGCGCAGGAACTTCTCTCGCGCATCGCGCCGAAGCGCTGGCGCGTGGTGCTGCCGAAAGATGTCGCAGCGGGTCTGCGCTGGCTGCCGTTCCTCACCCTCGTGATGATCCTCGGAGTCGTGATGCTCGTGCTGCCGCATGATCTCGCCGCGTTCGAGCCGTTCGATGCGTATGCGATTCGCACCGCAGGCTGGGCGACCATCGCCATCGCCGTCGCAGGACTCATCGCCGCATGCTTCGTGCCGATGGCCTACTGCCATTACGGATGCCCGACGGGCGCGCTGCTGAATTTCATTCGCAGCCACGGCTCCACGGATCGCTTTGGACGTCGTGAAATTGCCGCGCTGTTTCTCGTGCTGCTCGCCGTCGTGCTGTCACGGTTCGGCGTGCATTTCCACGGCTGGCTGACTTCTTCCGCGGCGGACTGGCTGTGATGCGCCTGCCGAGGAGCATCTCTTGCGCTCCGTGCGGACGGAAGGTAAACGCAGTGCATGGCATACAACGATCCCCGCACCATTGTGGTGCAATTCCCGCCGAACCTCGGTCGCTGGCTGCGGATTGTCCCGCTCCTGCTCGCCGTGCTCTGGCTGCTCCTCACGAGCTACTACACGATTCCGGCCGAGTCGGTCGGCGTCATCCTGCGCTTTGGACAAAAGGCCGGCATCCGTGAGCCGGGGCTGCACTTCAAGCTGCCGTTCGGCATTGATGAGGTGCTGCCGGTCGCGGTGAAGCGCCAGCTCAAGGTGGAGTTTGGCTTTGGCACCTTGGGCGCGACGAATTCGCGGCAGTTCAGCGACGAGCAGGATCGCGAGAAAACGATGGTCACCGGCGACCTTAACTCGGCACTCGTCGAGTGGGTGGTGCAGTACCGGCTCGACGATCCGGAGCATTACCTTTTCAGCGTGCGCAATCCCGAATCCACGCTCCGCGACCTTTCCGAATCCATCATGCGAGAGATCATCGGCGACCGCACGGTGGACGAGGTCATCACCGTCGGGCGGCAGGACATCGAGAACAGCTCGCTCGTGCGGCTGCGCGAGGTGACGAAGGAATTCCAGCTCGGCATCGCCGTGGATCAGGTGCAGCTCAAGAACGTCAACCCGCCGCGCGAGGTGCAGGCGTCTTTCAACGAAGTCAACAAGGCCAAGCAGGATCGAGAGAACATGATGAACATCGCGAACGGTGAATACAACAAGGCCGTCCCGCGCGCGAAGGGCGAGGCGGAGCAGAAGATCAGCGTCGCCGAGGGCTACAAGCTCAAGCGTGTGAACGAGGCGCTCGGCGATGTGTCGGCATTCAATGCGGTGCTCGCCGAGTACCTGAAGG
>JBDSAR010000214.1:0-4224 GCA_039922035.1 Chthoniobacteraceae bacterium | reverse complement strand
CTGCTCGGCTTCATTTTCAATGACGTGGCGAAGACCGACTGGGCCGCGCATCTGCCGAAGATGTACGCATTCTGGGAGACGATGATTTTCCGGAGCGGTGGCTTCGTCGGCAATCCTCTCGCCGCGCACGCGCGACTTGTGCCGCTCACGACGATGGGACGGCCGCAGTTCGACCGCTGGCTCGCGATTTTCACCGCGACGGTGGATAAGCTGTTCGTCGGCGAGAACGCCGAGCGCATCAAGAACACCGCGGCAGACATGGCGAATGTCATCCACGCAAAAATCAACGGCGTCGCGCAGGCACCCTACGACTACTCGAAGCTCACGGCCGAGCAGCGCACCCGCTACGGCATTGACAAGCCGGTGGAGGTGCAGACGTGACGCCGCGAAAAAACGGAACAACACTCACTACATGCAAAGTGAAGTGAATCCCCCGCACGCCGGTTCGTACGAATGGTCGCCGACCTCGTGGCAGCACAAGCCCGCCGAACAGCAGCCCGTTTATGGAGACCGCGAGGCGCTCTCATCCGCGCTGACCGCGCTCGCGAGCTTGCCGCCGCTCGTCACGAGTTGGGAAGTCGAGAGCCTCAAGCATCAGCTCGCCGGAGCCGTACGGGGCGAACGCTTCCTGCTCCAGGGCGGCGACTGCTCGGAGAGTTTTGCGGACTGCCAGTCCAATGCCATCGCGTGCAAGCTGAAGATCCTTTTGCAAATGAGCCTCGTGCTCGTGCAAGGCGCGCGCAAACCGGTCATCCGCGTCGGGCGATTCGCCGGGCAATACGCCAAGCCGCGCTCGGCGGACACCGAGACGCGCAACGGCACCACGCTGCCCTGCTTCCGCGGGGACATGATCAACTGCCCCGGCTTCACGCTGGAAGAACGCACACCCGATCCGCGCCTCCTGCTGCGCGCCTACGAGCGTTCCGCGCTCACGCTCAATTTCATCCGCTCGCTGATCCAGGGCGGATTCGCCGACCTGCATCATCCGGAGAATTGGGACCTGAGCTTCATGTCCAAATCTCCGCGGGCCGTCGAATACAGCCGCATGGTTGCGTCCATCGGCGAATCGCTCCGCTTCATCGAGACGCTCACCGGCACTCCGATCTCTGGTGCGAGCCACGTGGATTTTTTCACCAGCCACGAGGGGCTGCACCTGCACTACGAACAGGCGCAGACGCGCCAGGTGCCGCGTCGTTCGGGATTCTACAATCTCGCCACGCACTTCCCGTGGATCGGCGAACGGACCCGCTCACTCGGAGGCGCGCACGTCGAATATTTCCGTGGAATCGCCAACCCGGTCGCGGTGAAGATCGGCCCCTCGACCACGCCGGATGAAGTGCTCGCACTCACCGAGATTTTGAACCCCGCGAACGAACCGGGCCGCCTCACGCTCACGCACCGCTTCGGTGCGAGCCGGGTGGAAAAATGCCTGCCACCGCTCGTGGAGGCCGTGCAACGAAATCACCGGCAGGTGCTCTGGTGTTGCGACCCGATGCACGGCAACACGGAGACGACCGCCGGCGGCATCAAGACACGGCGCTTCAGCAATATCGTCGGCGAGCTGGAGGCGTCGTTCCGCATCCTCCGGGAATGCGGCGCGCACCTCGGCGGCATGCACATCGAACTCACGGGAGAAAACGTGACCGAGTGCATCGGCGGCGCAAGCGGCGTGACGGAAGCCGACCTTGCTCGCGACTACCGCAGCCAGCTCGATCCGCGATTGAATTATGAACAGGCGATGGAACTGGCGCTCGCGCTCGGACACCTGATGTCGAACCACCGGGCTTAACCGACGATCCGCAGTCGCGCTCCCCAAGCGTGGCTATCGAACGGATGCGCCGCTGTCTGTTGCCACAATCTCAAACTGAATCACGGGCAACGCACCGAGCGGGACGCGACGGACTTTGCCGTTCGCACCGGTGCGCATGGCGAAGGCTTGCACGATGAGGCTGCCTTTCTCGCCTGCGATCACTTTTCCGGCTTCGCTCTGCAGTTCGATCTCGGCGCCTTCGGGAGACGTGGCGACGCTCTTCACGGCGATGCCGGCAGGCGGGTCGGTCAATTCGAGTTGAAGTGCGCCTGACTTCTCGTCGATGGCCGCGGTGATCTTCACACGCGCACTTCCGCCGATCGGGATCTTCACGGGCAATTCGGTCGCGATTTTCACATGGCCACTTCTGGAGAGATGTCCGACGACGGCGACCAAGAGTTCCTTCGCGGGGACGAGGTGGTGATATGCGAAGGCCTGCTGCATGTCCTCGGCGGGGACGGCGCGATGCGTCACTTCTTCGCCGGCGATGGTTGCGTGGCCCTCCAAATCCAGCTTGGCGGGTTCCTCCAACTCCTGCGGCAACGTGAGCATGAGTTTCGCCTGATCCTTGTCACCGGGGACGGTAGCGCCGCCGAGCTTGAAGCCGTCGGGCGCGTCTTTCAGCGCGATGGTGATCGGTCCTGCAAAGCCGTCGCGGCGCAGTGCGTGGACTGTGAGCGGCACGCTCGCGCCCGCGCGGCCGCTGATGCTCGATGGCACGACGCGCAGTTCGAAGTCGGGCCGCGGCGCGCTCACGCGGAGGCGGTAGCTGTGCTCCGGTCCGCCGGCGTGCTGTGCGTCGGCGACCTGGAGAAAATATGCGCCGTCGGCGGGCAGTTTTGCGGCGAGGCGGGAGTCGGCGTGATGCGTGGTGAGGCCTGCGCCCCGGTCCTCGTTGTCGTCGTTGAAGGCGAGCTGCTTACCGGAGCTGTCGGTGAGCGTGAGCGTGGAATCGAGCGCCGAGGCGAGGCGGCGCGCGAAAATCTCGGCCACGATCTCGTCGCCTGCGTGTCCTTCAAAGCGGAAGACATCAATGTCACCGGGCTGATCGATGCGGCCGTTGACGACGACGGGCAGCGTGATTTTCTGCGTGTCCGCTGTGGAATTGTTCGGCTCGCTTTCGAGCACCTCCTTCAGCGTGTCCACGGCGAACGGGACGAAATTGGAAACCGTCTGTCCGCGTGCGACGACCAGCGGCAGCACGCCGGGTTTGGCCGTTTGCAAATCGAGTGAAATCGCGGCGACCGGGAGATTCCAGCCGCGCAGGAGCACGGTGCACTGCGTGCCCACGGAGCCGCCGAGTGGAAATGTCCCGCTGATGAACGGCAGTTCGCCGACGGTGATGCGATAGACGAAGTCCTCGCGCCCGCGGTAGATCGAGTCGCGGATCTCGATCACGTATTCGCCGTCCTTCGGAATTTCGTACGTGAGCACCGGATCGGGATTCGACCGGAACTCGTCCGCGTAGGCGAGTTCGCGTCCCTTCGAGTCGCGGATCGCGATGATTGCCTGAAACCATCCGGGAACCGCGTCGGGCAGATACGGGATGAGCTTCCGTGCGCTCGCGGCGGCGACCACGCGCTGGCCGCGCTTCGCCTTGAATCGAAAATGATCCACCTGGCCCGCGAGGATCTGGCCATTGAGGACGACGGGTAACGCGATGGCCTCAGACTGTTCCTTCCCGTCATCCTTGATCTCGCGTTTGCCGTAGCGGCGCGGGCGCGCGTTGATCTCTGCCTTGAGGCTGCCGCGCGCGGGCGGATGGCTGAACTCCGGCAACTGGCCGACTTGGAAGAGGAGCGGATTCGAGAGCGCGCCGGGAGTGCCGATGCGGATCTCCTGATCGCCGAGCGTCGCATCGGACGCCATCGTCACGCGCAGCGTCACGTTTTCCGCGATGGCGACATTGAACGGACGGCCATTGCCGAAGAACGCAATCTTGTCCTTCAGCGCGGCGAGTTCGTCGCTCATGCCGCCGCTCTTTTCCTTCGAGCTTACAGACGCGGAGCTTTTCCTCTCCTCCTCAAGCTGCGCGATCTTCTCGCGCATCAGTTCGGTCTCCTTGGGAGTGAGCGGGCGCTCGTGCGAGATCACGGTTGCCTGGATGCCGCGACCGGAGAAATGCACCTCGTTCGTGCCGGTGAGACCTTGTCCGCCGACGGTGACGTCGAAGGTCGTGCCCTGCCATCCGCCCGCGGGATACACATAGCCGATGCGCGCTGCTTTCTGCGCGTGCGCCGTCGGGATGGCGGCGAGAGCCACCAGAAAAATCACCAGCCAGAGTGCGGTGGTTTTCATCGGAGTGATCAGGCCATGATTTCGCGCAGGCGTCCGCCGGTGGTGACGCCATCAGCGCCCGCGGGCATCACTTTCACCGAGTTGCCCTGCGGATGCGGCAGCGTGGCCTCGGTGTC
>JBDSAR010000213.1:0-2681 GCA_039922035.1 Chthoniobacteraceae bacterium | reverse complement strand
GCTTGAAGCGCGCGAGGAAATCCGGATCGCCGGCGAAGTGCGCGGGCAGCAGCTTCAGCGCGACCACGCGGTTGAGCGAAGTCTGCCGCGCCTTATAGACCGCGCCCATCGCGCCCTGCCCGAGCTTCGCGAGGACCGCGAATTCCCCAAACTGCTGTGGTTCCAGTGCTGCCATCGTGTGAACGTTTGCCGCGCGGAGGACATATCGGCGCGCAGGGAAATGTTCAACCCTCTTGTCGGCACACACGGGCGCTGTCCGTCGCTATTGGTTTGCCGCGTGCGCACACTTCTGCGCTCCATTTGTGTCCCATGAAAGCCGCACTCGCCCTCCTCGCGCTGTTCACCGTTACCCTCCGCGCTGATCTGCCGAAGTCCGGCGGAGCAAAATTGCCGTCGGGGGAGCTGCCCAAGGACCTCAACCCGGATCGTCCGGCCACCGTCCCCGGCGTCGGCAAACCCATTTCGGAACTTGCCCTCGTCGCCACCGGCACGGAGCACGCCGCGGCAAAGCCCGACCGCGTGCTGAAACTGTGGGACGACAGAGCGCCCGGCGACTTCACCGTGCCCGGCCCCGAGACGCTCACGCCGTCGAAGCCGACGGACAAGCTGCCCATCGCGCGACTGACGAACATCGCCGAACCACGCCTCGAATTTTACCTCCCAACTGCGGAGAAAAAGAACGGCGCCGCGGTCGTGATCGTCCCCGGCGGCGGATTTGGTGTCCTCGCCTCCGAACACGAAGGCTCCGAACTCGCGACGTGGTTCCGCGATCGCGGCTTCGTCGCGGGTGTGCTCCAGCATCGCTGCCCGACAAACAAACTCGCGAAGCCCTGGGAATTTCCCGCATGGGACACTCAGCGAGCCATCAGCCTCGTGCGCGCAAAGGCTGCAGACCTCGGTGTGCAACCGGATCGCATCGGGCTCTTCGGATTCAGCGCCGGCGGACAGGTAGCGCTCATCGCCGCGACGAATGACGAGTCGCGCCTCTACCCCGCCGCCGACGCGACGGACAAGGTGAGCTGCCGCCCCGATTTCCTCATGCTCTGCTATGCGTGGCACATCCTCGCCGACGGCTCGACCACCGAGCTGAAACCGGAAATCCACATCAGCGCGAAGACGCCGCCGACATTCCTCGCACAAGCCTGCGACGATCCCGGCTCGCTCGCCGAAGGCAGCACGCTCGCCTTCCTCGCGCTGCGAAAGGCGAAGGTGTCCGCCGAACTCCATATCTACTCGACCGGCGGACACGGCTTCGGCCTCCGACCAAATGCGACGCAAGCGCCGGGCGACTGGCCCGGTCGCGCCGAGCTTTGGCTGAAAACGCGCGGGCTCATCGCAAAATGACGCAAGGCACGATGACAACATACGTGCAAGTCGCCCTCGGCGGCGCGACCGGCAGCGTGCTGCGTTTCTGGCTCGGCACACTGATCGGCACCAAGGCGGGCGGGCCGTTCTGGGGCACGCTGTTTGTGAATGTCACCGGATGCTTCCTCATCGGCCTGCTCGGCAATCTCCGCGAGAACGGCCCCGGCGAATTCGACCGCTACTTTCTCATGGTCGGCGTCATGGGCGGCTACACCACGTTCTCCACGTTCAGCCTGCAGACGCTCGATCTTTTCAAAGCCAACCAGCCCGGTCTCGCCGCGCTGAACGTCGCCCTTTCCCTCGTGCTCTGCATGCTCGGCGTGTGGCTCGGCCACATGCTCGGCGCGCGACTCGGGCGGTGACGGGCCTGCCGTTCAGCGAAACGTCTTCGCGTAAAACACAAAGCTCATCCCGACGGCCACGCCGAAGGTCAGCAGGCCCGCGGCCAGCATTCCCCACGCGATAAATGACGGCCCCGGCCCGCCGCCGATGAAGGGCTTCAGCACGGCGCCGGGATCGTAAAACACGTCCACGCTCTGGCCGCTGCGCCAGCTTGATTCGACTTCCGGAAGCGAGCCGTCGAGCCGCCGACGCAGGTGGTGGATGTCGCAAACCTCCGAGCGAAAATCGACGCGCTTCCCTTCCGGTGTGGTGAACGCGACAAACGGGATGAACCGGATTACCACCGCCGTCTCATCCCGGTTGTTGACGGAGCCGGCGCGCGTATCCCGCTCTGTTGAGACGCTGAGGACGGTCCCCGGCAGTTTGATCAAAAACGGACGCCGTCTCCGGACTTTGAGCAGCTCTTTCAGCGCGGCGTACAAAAGTCCGAGACCGATGAGTCCGAAAAAGAGGAGCATCAGGCAGGAGAGAATTTTCTCCCCAGTCGAGGAAGGGCCGGTCTTGGCGACGACGATTCCGCAATTCGAAAAATCAATCAGGAGCGGCAGCTTCATGGAAACCGGGATAGCGGTGCGCCCGCCTCCCTTGCAAGTTCGGTCTATGGCTTGCCGTGCGCCCGCCCATCGCCCACCTTCCCGCCCACATGTCTGCACCGACCACACTCACCCTCGGCCACTCGCCCGATCCGGACGACGCCTTCATGTTCTTCGCGCTCGCCGAGGGGAAAATCCCGACGGGCCGCTGGCGTTTCCAGCACATCCTGCAGGACATCCAGACGCTGAACGAGCGCGCCACGCGCGGCGAACTGCACATCTCCGCCATCAGCATCCACGCCTACGCGAGCGTCGCGGACAAATACGCGCTGCTCCCGTGCGGCGCGAGCATGGGCGACGGCTACGGCCCGATGCTCATCG
>JBDSAR010000212.1:0-5884 GCA_039922035.1 Chthoniobacteraceae bacterium | reverse complement strand
TCGTGCTCGTGAAAATAATCTTGTTTCCTGCCGTGCCGAGGGCTTGGAGATTTCCGAAGACTTGGAGCAGCCCTCCGTTCCGGAACTTCACGACCATCCCCGCCGGGACAGTCAGCGTCGTGCCAGCGTTCACCACGACACTCGAATCGAACTCGATCACGAGTCCGCCGCTCATCAGCGTCTGCGAAGGCAGCGCGCCACCCTGTCTCAAAACCCGCGCCGGTGCGCCGCCGGTCACGCTGAGTTGATTGAGCACAGGCAGCGCATTCGTCTGCACATAAAATGCCTCGCCGCGCGCGACGCGATTCACCGAAACACGCGTGAGAGTCGGCGCCGATGTTTCCTCGATCCCGATCGCCGAGGCGTCGGCATCGCGGACCAACACATCGGAAAATTGCGGAGCAGCGCTGCCGCGCGTCCACAGCGAGTAACGGAAGCCGGATCCACTTCCGGTATTGTAAGCGTTGCCCACATACCGGATTTCCACGTTCGCAAGCCGCGATGCATCCGACCCACTTTCAAAAAGCACCGACTGCCAGTCACCCGAAGATGGCGTTCCCGATGAGCCGGGGATGATTTCGCCAACGGAGTTGTCGTTGACCGAAGTGAAGATGATTGGGTTGCCGGCTGCACTCTGCGCGAGCAACGTTCCAAAACTGCGGAGCAAACGTCCTGGACCAAACTTGACCACCGTGCCGGGATCCAAACTGAGCGTGACACCCGTTGCCACCGTGACATCCCCGTTCACCTGAACCGTCCCCGACCACGTTGTGTTGGATGAAATCGAACCACCCGGCACTTGCATGATCGAGGAACCAGCCGGTGCAAGAGCCGAAGCGAACTGCGTTTGAGAGGAAAAACTAAGAAGCGATGTGGGGTCTTCGCCGGGAGGTGCGTTCGCGGCTGTGAGAGTTTCGACAGCCAGCGATGCAGCGTTCGTTGCGGGCGCGGATGTGCCGGTCGCCGGTGGAGCGGGCTGCAGCAGATTGGCAGACAACGGTTGCGCACTCACCGCCTGAATCGCCGGGTCCGAAACGATGATCGGATTCGCATTCTGCACCGCCGTTGGGTCGGCGGCGGGAGTCGAGGAAGCCGTGACGGGCTGATCCGGACCGGGTGTTTGCGTTGCCGTCTGCTCGGCGGGAGTCGTGGCGACCAGTGACATTCCCGCAAACAAAGTGCCCGCACTTGGGCTGGTCGCGGTGGGCTGCAAAACATTCACCTCAATCGCCGAGTTTGGCGCTGCCACTGCCCCCACCACGGCGCTTGCGACGACCGCACCGCCAGCCGAGAGCATGACTCTCGGCTCCAGAGGTTCCAACTCGTAATTTTGAAGATTCCCAGACACGGCGCAGACGGGTGTTTGGCGCTCGTTCGCGCCGTTGGCAATCAAATTTATGAACCTTTTTCCGCCTCTAAATCACTCCAGCGATCTGCCGGCAAAGCCCAGTGATTCCTCGATCCACTGGTCCGATTGGAGCACTGATCGGCGCTGTTGAAATGCCTGCCTTTGGGCATTCCGTTGCGCCAAAGTGACCGCCTTTCGCAGCGCAATCTCGCCCGCATTTCCGCGTAATTTGGACAGCGAAAAGTGAACCCATGCCGGCAGAAAACGCGCCAGAATTTCATCCTCCCAACTCACAAAAGCCTGCGCAGTTCCGGGGTCTCCCTGGCGTCCGCTGCGGCCAAAAAGCTGCCGATCTATGCGGCTCGATTCATGGCGTTCCGTGGCGATCACAGCGAGTCCGCCGAGCACTGCAACCCGGCTGGAAATTTTGATGTCTGTCCCCCGCCCCGCCATATTTGTGGCGATCGAAACCGCGCCCTGTTCGCCAGCCTCGGCCACGATCATCGCCTCCTCGCGATGCCTGCTCGCATTGAGTACGCGATGCGGCAGATGGATCGCCGCGAGCATTTCCGCGAGATGTTCGCTCGCCGCCACGCTCTTTGTTCCGATCAGCACAGGTCGGCCAGTGGCATGAACACGAACGATCTCATCCACGACCGCCTTCCACTTTTCCGCAGTCATCCGAAACGTCCGATCCGCCATCAACCGCCGTTGCACAGGCCGGTGTGTGGGGATGCGCACGACCGGCAAACGATAGATCTTCCAGAACTCCCCGCGCGCCTCCCACGCTGTTCCGGTCATTCCGCTCAGCCGCGGAATCGTGCGGAAGAATCGCTGGAAACTCATGCGCGCGAGCGTCTCGGTCGGGCTGGAAATTTCGAGCCCCTCGCGCGCCTCGATCGCCTGGTGCAAACCGTCGCGCCATGTCCGCTGCGGCATCATGCGTCCGGTGAATTCATCCACGATCACCACCTTGCCCTCGTGCACGAGATACTCCTTCTCACGGCGGTGAAATTCACGCGCGACGAGCGCCTGCTGCACCAGCTCGTTCCTCCGCGCCTCTCCGCGCCAGAGTGCCGGAAGACTCGCGGCAACCTCAGCGAGACGCTCGCGACCGTGGGCAGTCAGTTCGATGTCACGGAATCGCGCATCGGGCTGATAATCGCGGCCGCGCTCCAGCATTTCGCCGAGCCGCTGAGCTTCGCGGCACGCATCGCGGAGTTCGTTGTTCGGCCGCTCGCGCGAGATGATCAGCGGCGTCACCGCTTCATCAATGAGCACGCTGTCCGCCTCATCCACGATTGCCGTGTGCAGCCCGCGCATCACGACCGGCATCGCCGTGCGCCGCGGGCCCGACGCCGCTGCGCGCAACCGCAGCCGCTCGCCCTGCGACACCGGCCCGAGCGCGATCCGATCGCGCAGATAGTCCGCGAGGATTTCCTTGCTCGTCGTGTATGTCACGTCCGCCGCGTATCCGGCCTGACGCTCCTCCACATTCATCGCTCCGGTGACCACGCCCACACTCACACCCGCTGCGGTGAAAAGCGCGCGAAACCAGCCCGCGTCCCGCTCGGCGAGGTAATCGTTGACCGTGATCACATGGCACGGGCGTCGCTGCCATCCGGCGAGAATCGCAGCAATCGCAGCCACGAGCGTCTTGCCCTCGCCCGTCGCCATTTCCGCGAGGCAACCACGATGCAGCGCGACAACGCCGACAAGCTGCACCGGGAACGGACGCAATCCGCAAACGCGATCTGCCGTCTCGCGCAATCCCGCAAGCGCACGCGGAAACCAACCCTCGGAATCTGACTGCTCGCACCTCCGGCAGCTCTGCGCACATTCCTCCAGCACGCGCGCAAGTTCCCTTTCCCCCATCTTCCGAAATTCATCCTCCAGCTGCTCCGCCGCGTGCGCGACCTCCCACATCTCCCTCAGCAGTCGCCCGCCACGCGCACGCACTCCGGCGAGAAAATGGCTCATCGCATCGAGGCCGGTCGGCAGCTTTGTCGCCGGTGCGATTTCGTACCCGTCGGACTGTTTGCTCATGCCGGACGATTTTGAAAAATCTGCCGCACCGTGCGCATCCACTGGCTCAGCAACGGCTCCCACGGCACTGCAATTCGGATGATGCCAGTCTGCCCGTGCAGCAACCGGACTGAGTTGTCCCGTGGCAGCAACTCCGCACGCACCTCAAACTCCGGCGCACCTTTCGCAGCCTTAGCATCCGACTCGCCCGCACCCTCGCGCCGCTGTTCTTTCTCCGGCTCCGATGCCTCGGCTGCGGCCTGCACAAGGTGCCACGCCGTCGTATCAATCAGCCGGTTCGGCTGGCCGAGCAGTCGCACGCCTGCACCGCGGAATTTCCCAGAGACAAGCTCCAGCGCGTCGCGCGTCGGCACCCGCGCGGTGAAGACATACTTCGCCGGATTCACGATCTCGCCGACCACCGAGCCGCGCGTCAGCCAGCGTCCCGCGAAATCATTGATCCGCGGTGAAGCCCAAAGACCGTCGTGCGCCGCGATCACCACGAGATCCCGCTCCCGCCGCACGAGTTCCGCCTCGCGCTTGCGCAGCGATTCGAGCACGCCGTCAATCGTCCGCAGATTCGCGCCGCTCTGCGCGATGGCCTGGCGCCGGCGCACGTTCGCTTCCAGCAGTTGCGCGCGATTGATCCGCACTTCGTAATTCAACTCCGGGTCCGCGAGTTGCAGGAGCGGCTGTCCGGCCTTCACTGTGCTGCCCGATGCCACGAGCACGCGCTCGACATGGCCCGGCGCTGCCGTGGCCACGAGCGTGTACTCATCCGCCTGCACCGAGCCGTACGCGTGGACCGAGGCCGGCATCGGCACGGCAGCGAGCAGCAGCACAATCACTGCGATCCCGCCGAGCGTGACCGCGACTGCACGCGGGCGGGAGCGGTGAAGTCGCGGACTCGAGGCGAGGTAAACGATGAATCGCCCGAGCGGCACAATCACCCACGCGATTACGCAGAACGCCGCCATCACGAGCCCAAGCACGAAGAAACGGTTCGCGACGAAAAGCGTGATCGCAGCGAACAGCACGACGCGGTAAATGCCGCCCGCAATGCCGTAGCCCGCCAGCCACCATCGCTCGCGCGGATTGTTCGCGGGCGATTTTTCACGCCGCAGTCCGAAGAGATACCGCTCCCCGAGGTAGCGCAGATACCGGGTGCTCCGCTGATACAGGTTCGGCAGTCCGAACCAGTCCATCAGGAGGTAGTAGCCGTCGAACCGCAGCAGCGGATTGATGTTGAAAAGCACTGTCGAGACGGACGCGGAGAACATCACATTATAGGCGAGCGAATTCACCCAGCCCGGCCCCGTGGACGACCAGATGAACGCCGCAATCGCCGCGATGAAAAGCTCCACAATCATTCCGCCCGCACCGACCATCACGCGCTGCCATCGCCCGCGGAATGACCACGCTGACGTCGCATCCACGAACGGCATCGGCGTGAAGATCATCAGCATCACGCCGAACGTGTGGACTTCGCCGCCGAACTTTCTGCACAGGATCGCGTGGCCGAATTCGTGGAGCAGTTTGATCATGACCGTCGCCACGTAGAGTGCGGCGAGGTTCGACGGATCAAGGACTTCGCGCCCCTGCGCGACGAGCGCGCCGAAATGATCCACCGCCACCTTGATCCCAAAACCCACGGCGAGCAGCCAAAGCAGGAAACCCAGCCGGTTGAAAATGAGATTCGCGACCGGCATCACGCGGCGCAGGAAATCATCCGGATCCCACAGCGGGAACCGCGCGAACATTGCGCCCAGCCACTTCGAAACAATTTCGCGGCGACGGCGTTTCCGAAAGCGATCGAACAGCGATACCGTGTCGATTGGAAGGTCGGCGTACAGGAGGTTCGCCGAGTAAAGTTGCGCCAGCAATTCGATCACGTCCTGCTGACCCGGCGCACCATCCGGGTCCGCACCGAGCGATTCCTCCCACGCCTGCTGCACCGTGCGCCCGCCATCGAGCCGCACGACAAAATCGTATGCCGCAGGCGAAACGCGGAAGAACTGATTGTTGAAAGGATCGTGCAGGACAAACCACCGCTCACCGCGGAAGCGCTGGCGATGCACGCGCACCTGCGGACGCAGGCTTGCCCTCACGTCGCGCACCCGATGCCAGCTTTCGGAAAATGTCCTCATGATTCGAGGTGAAGGACCGTCATGCGTTCAGTTCACCACCAGTGCAGGCGCAGCCAGTCCATCGTCTGGTGCGTGAGAATCCAGAGCGGATTGCGCCAGCCCACTTTGATTCTCGCCGCACCCGTCATGCCCGGACGCCACCACGGCTGCCCTTCCGCCGGCAGCTTCGCCCGCACAAGAAACACACTGCCGGACGGCCGCGACTGCGCCGACGGGTGCACCTGCTCGATGCTCACATTGAATTCGCGTTCGGGCGCACTCGCAAACGCGATCACCGCCTCGCCCGCCGCGAGAATCTCATGCACGTCGCGCTCCGCCACTTCGAGTTCCACGTAGAGTGTGTCGAGCCGCGCGAGTTGAAAAA
>JBDSAR010000211.1:0-2858 GCA_039922035.1 Chthoniobacteraceae bacterium | reverse complement strand
CGACCTTCAGCGACGACGAGAAGCGCGGCTTCGAGCTGTTCATGACGGAATTCGATCCCCGCACAGGGCAGCGCGGCGCGGACTGTTTCCACTGCCACGGCGGCCCGCTTTTCAGCGATCATCAATTCCACAACAACGGCCTCGCACCCAGCGATGACACAGGCCGTTTCCGAATCACAAAGCTCGAATCCGACCGCGGCAAATTCGCCACACCGAGCCTGCGCAACGTCGCACTCACCGCACCCTACATGCACGACGGGCGGTTCGCGACGTTCGAGGAGGTCGTGGAGCACTACAGCACCGGGATGCAGCGTACGCCCACGCTCGATCCGAACCTCGCGAAGCATCCCGACGCGGGCATTCCATTCAGCACAGAGGACAAACGCGCGCTCGTCGCATTTCTCAAGACGCTCACGACGCTCGCACCGGACGCGAAGTAACCGCTGCCGAACGCCTACGCCCCAAGCAGTTCGCGCATTCCGCGCGTGAGGATGCCGTCCACCTCATCGGAGCAATTCGCCACGCTCACCTCGTAGCCGCCATTCGGATACTCCTCCTTCATGGGAATGTACCATGGCCCGCCGTCGCCGTAGGCAGCAGTCGCGATGAAACGACCCGCTGCGATTTGCTGCGCGCGGAGCTGGTACTCGACGAAACATTCCGCAGGCAGATGCAACAGCGCGATGTCGCCGAGGTGCAGCGCACTAAGCACGATCGGCGTGCGGTTTTCCAGCCGCTGCATCCATGCGAGCGTCATCGCCGGGCGGATGCGGTTCGCTGCGACATTCTTTTTGTCCGCAAGCATCGCACGCAGTTTCTCCGCGACGAACACGGGATTCGTCGGCGGAAAAATATCGTGCGTCTTCCACAACACGCTGCCGATCGCCGCAGGCTTGAGTGATTTTTCTGAAACAACAATGCCGTCGTAAATCCGCTGCGTGAGCCGCACGCGCGCCTCGGGTGTTCCGTCGTTGTATTTTCCCGCCGCGATGTTGCCCGCGCAGCCGGTGAAATAGATGTGCGTGCAGCCCGGTTCCTCCTTCTGCCGCCGCTTGCGTGCGAGCCCCGTGAAGTCGCTGCTCACGTGCCCCTGCCCGTAGTGGCTCATGGGGTGCGTAGCGTAGTAGTGGCAAGCGGCGACCTTTTCCGTGCCATCGTAAAACGCGACCGTCTTCAGCATCGGATCGATCAACCCCTCGGGCATCGCGATCAGTTCCGAGTCCTTGCATGAGCTGCCACGCATCTTCAGCACCTTGCCATTCGCATCGCGGGCCATGCGGCGGTTTCCAGCGACCTCGATCACTTTGCCTTCACCGTGCGCGACGTGCGTGAGCGCGCGTGCAGCCGGCAACGCGGCCTTCACCGCATCGCCTGCGTGATCGAGGCACGTGCGGAAAAACTCCATCTCCACCACGCGAAGTCCGGCCTGCTGTTCCGCGACGAGCTTCTCCGTATGCAGGCAGACGAATGGCGCGTCGTGCTGATGCACGCACTGCACGGCGACACGATCCGGTGTGGTGCCCGCTGCCTCGGCGAGCACGGTGCGCCACGCGACATGCGCGTCGTTCAAGATGCCGGTCCAGTCCACGGCGCAGATCACGATCGGCTTGCCAGCTCCGAGCAGCACGAAGCCGATCGCTTCGAGCGCATCGTCGCAGTCCACCACGGGCTTGATCCATCCGCCGCAGAGCGGATGGCCGGCCGGCGGCGTGACATCGAAACGGAATGGCGCGATGCGCAGTTTCGGCGAATCGGCAGCGCTCGCGAATGTCACGGCTCCGGCGGCGATGGAAGTGCCAAGAAAACGGCGGCGTGTGATGGGTGTCTTCATTTCAGCTCCTCGATGAATGTCAGCAAATCCGCCATCGCCTGCGCGTCCATCCCGGCCTCGATTCCCTCGGGCATGAGGCTCAGGCCGGACGAACTGCTGCCCTTGATCTGCGAGCGTGGAATCGTCTGCTCCGCGCCGCCGATCATTTTCAGCGTCAGCCCGCTCGCATCGTCCTTCGTGATGAAACCCATGAGCGACTGTCCGTCCTTCGTGTTCACGGTGTAGGCGATGAACTGAGGCGCGACCTCCTTGTTCGGATCGAGGATCGCGGTGAGAATCCCGTCGCGGCCCTTCGTTTTCACGGTGACGAGATCCGGCCCGAGTTGGATACCCTGCGTGCCAACGCGGTGGCACGAGATGCAGCGCTGCGCATAGATCTGCTGCCCACGCGCCGCATCACCCTTCGCCGCGAGCGCGGGCTTGAATTTCTCGATCACGGATTCGCGCGACGGCGGCTTGAAGTCCGCGAGCACCTTGTCCGCAAGTGCGGCGACCGTTTGATCCTTGTGCTTGAAAAGCGCCTGCACGTCCGACGCGGAAAGTTCGCCCGCTGCGATCTTCTTCGCCTCGATCGCGTGCAGCAGCGCGACGGAGCGCTCAGGCCGCGCGAGCATCACGGCGAATGCGGCGGTGCGCGCCTTTCCCTGAAAATCCGGCAAGCACGCGACGAGCGCATCGGTGACCTCGGCGCCGGTGAACTGACCGAGTGCGGAGACACCCGCGGACTGCACGGCCTCAGGCTGCGATTTTTCGAGGCAGGCGAGCAGGACGGGCACCGCCTGCTTCGGCGCGTCGAGACTCATAAGATTGATCGCTTCGATGCGCACGCCGGCCGATGCCTTCGAATCACGAACGGTGTCGGCTGCCTTTGAAAAGACCGCGCCAAGTCTGTTGCCCACGTCCACCTTCGCGATGCCGGAGCCAGCGCGTTTCAGCCCTTCGGCGAAGGCGCGAATCATCGGGGCGGAGACATCGCCCTGCGTCAGGATGCCGAGTGTCGCTGCGGTTTCCTTCGCGTCGTTCTTCG
>JBDSAR010000210.1:0-2178 GCA_039922035.1 Chthoniobacteraceae bacterium | reverse complement strand
CTCGGTGAGATCCATGCCGGCCATCTTGATCGCCTTGTTCAGGATGTCGTGCGGGACCGTGACGATGTGCGCGCCGCATTCGTCGGCCTGGAAAATATTCAGTACCTCGCGGACACTTGCCCAGAGCAGTTCCGCCTTCGGCAACGGCTTCAGGATCTCCAGCGACTCGCGCATGATCGTCGCCGGGTCGCGCCCGGTGTCCGCGATGCGCCCCGCGAAGACGGAAACCACGGAGGCCTTCGCAGGGTTCAGCGCCGCGGCGACGGCGCGGACCTGTTCAGTCGTGAGAATCGCCGTGATGTTCAACTGCACGCCTTCGTTCGCGAGGTCGCGGATCAGATCGTAGGAAGGCTCGCCGCGCGGATTCATCACCGGGATTTTCACGAAGACATTCCCCTGCCACGCGCTGATCTTCAGCGCCTGCCGCCGCATCTCCGCAAAGTCGTCCGAAAACACCTCAAAGGAGATCGGCTTCTCCTTCACGCTCGCGAGCACATCGGCCGCCCATGCCTCGTAATCCTTGATGCCGCTCTTGTTCATCAGCGTGGGATTCGTCGTCATCCCCTTGATGAGCGGGTTCGCGTAAAGCTCCAACATGCCCGCCTTGTCCGCGCCATCGGCGAAGATCTTGATGCGGAGTTTTTCGAGCGTGTTCATTTCGTCGGAAGGTGTGCGGGCATCGTGGCGGATGCGAGGCGTTTCGACTTCATGAATGTCAAATCACCTGCTTCGTCCCCTCGAAGTCGAAACGGAAACGCACCTCGGTGAGTCCCGCCCCCCGCATCGCGTGACGCAGTCGCCGCTTGTCCTCCGCGTAAAACATGAGGAAGCCGCCGCCGCCCGCGCCTATGAGCTTGCCGCCGAGCGCACCGTTCGCCATCGCGAGGTCGTACCACTCGTTGATCTTCGGATTGCTCATTCCGCCGGAGCGCTCCTTTTTCCGCTGCCAGTGGATGTCCATGAGCCGCGCAAACTCCGGCAGGTCATCGCCCTCCAGCGCCGTCTGGCTCCTGAATCCAAGCTCCTTCACGAAGTGCAGATTCTCCGTCATCGCCTTGTCCGCGCCTTTGCTTTTCTCGTCCTGCTCCTTGAGGATTTTCGACGCCGAGCGCGAGAAGCCGGTGAAGAACAGCAGCAGGTTGTCCTCCAGGTGGAAAAGCGTCTCCTCGGAAATCTTCAACGGGCGCGCCTCGACGGTGCCGTCGGGATGAAACGTGAAACACGTGATGCCGCCGTACGCGGCGATGTACTGGTCCTGCTTGCCGATCGGCTCGTGCAGTTTGTTCAGCTCGATGTCGCACGCCTGCGCGGCGAGTTCGGAGGGATGCACGAGATTCTTTTTGTGCGCGTGCAGCGCCTTCAGCAGCGCGGTGGTGAAGCTGCCGCTCGAGCCGAGCCCGGTGCCCGCCGGGATGTCGGCCATCGAACCGAGTTCGAGATAGCTCGCCGGGATGCCCGTGGCCCGCAGCGCCTCGCGGATGATCGGGTGTTCGATCTCGTCCACATCCGTCACGCGCTCGAGCTTCGAGTACTTCAGGATCATCTCGGCCCCGAAGGTGTGGTGGAGGGTGATGTACACGTACCGGTCGATCGCCGCCGCGATCAGGAAGCCTCCGAACTTTTCGTAATAGGACGGAAGATCGGTCCCGCCGCCGCCAAGCGAAACACGAAGGGGAGAGCGCGTGATGATCATTCGGGAAGAGTTGCGCCTTTCTTGAAATCTGAAATCGCCAGTTTCTGCAAAGGTTGAAATCCCGTGGTTTGCGATCCGCTCTGACCGGCGCTCGATTTCCAGGGACAGCGTTCAGGTTGCTTTCGGCTGCCCCATCGGAAAAGTCGCCGCGACCAGCAGCAGCAGGCCGCACAACATCATGAACTTTCCCGAGTCCAGAAGCGGCTGCGTGAGCCAAGTCAGGCGGCCTCCTTCCCATGGCTGGGAAAACGCAAACCAATCTCCCTCCGTCGCGTCCACCGCTTTGACGACGTATTGCCGCCCTTTCTCCACCCTGGCCCGGACCACTTCCCTGTCCCGGAAGATGGACGGAAATCCCGCTTTCAACTGCGGGAGCAGGGCAGTCTCCCTGCCCGTCGTCACGTCGGTCAGGGACAGCCCCAAGCCATCGAGCCGATAGCTCGTGAACCGCGCTTTTTTCTGCACGATGATGGAAAACATGACGT
>JBDSAR010000209.1:0-2059 GCA_039922035.1 Chthoniobacteraceae bacterium | reverse complement strand
CACACGTCGCCATCGAGCGTGACGCCGACGCCCGTGCCGTCCTTGAGGAACTGAATGTCGCCGATGCGCACGTCGCGCTTCCACGGGTTGTCGAGCGGGAGCGCGATGTCGTCCACGACGTAGGCGTCCTTCGCGGTGGAGAGCTTCACCTTGCTCACGACTTCCTGCGGCCAGCGGCGCGCGGATGCACCGCTTGGAATTTCGCGCGGCGCGACGACAGGAGCCTGCCCCGAATCCGCGAGCGTGATGCAGAAGCGCACGGGTTTTTCGTGCGCAGGCACGCGGACGATCCACGTCGCGGCGTCGTCGAGAATCTCCGCGGTGTTCTGCGCATGCGGCGTGCAGAGGGTGAGCGACGCGACGACTTCCTCCACCGCGCCGTTGTTCTTCGCGCCCGCGATGAGCAGCAGCGGCTTCGCGCTCGCGCCGACTTCAAAGTGTCGCTCGACGACCGGCTGTTCGCCATGCTCGGAGAGCGTCGTGAACTCGCGGATGTCCGCGCCGCCTGCCGAGTATTCCAGCACCGCACCGCCGCTCACGATCCGTACGGCTTTGAATTTTCCCATCACCGCCGGCAGCGGGCCGCGTCCGACTTCCTCGGGGCTCGGCGCGGGCTCGCGCGGATCGTCGAGCGCTGCGCGGTCAGTCGTCTGCCAGCCGGGGTAGATGCCATTCGCGAGCCAGAGTTTTCCGTCCGGCTGCGGCGCGGGGAATTGTCCGCCGGGAGTCTTGCGGCTGGAGTCGTGATACGAACCCGGTGCGAGTGCCTTCGCCGTGACACCCGGCCCGCGCCACACGGCGGCGACGCGCAGCAGGTCGGTGTCGAAGCATACCCAGCAGTCGTGCCCGAGATTTAGCACGATGCCGCGCGGCGTAAGATTGTTCGCGCCGATTCCCGTGCGGCGCGCATCGAGGATGGACGAGAAGAACGGGAAGTCTGGCTCGACCCACGCGGCCCACGGTGAGGGCTCGGCGGGTTTGGATGCCTTCCCAAGCTTGTCCACTTTCGGCGCGGCCACGGAGATCCCGGTGATGCAAAGCAGCGCCAGCGCGATGACGGTGACGGTCGGTTTCTTTCGGGGGCGGTGAGCAGGAGGGGCAGGGCGCATTGAAGTCGGCGGTTTGGTCGCATCCGTCATGCCAGTCATCCGTACGCGGCTCAAGCCCTGTGGTTGACGCCGCCGAGAACTTTCCCTGCGGCGCGGGCTTCACTTTCCAATCCGCGACTAGCGACGGCGGACCCAGTGGCCGCGGTACCAGACATAGCCGTCGCGTGACGGCGGTGCGGACGAGCGGACGACGACCGTTTCGGCACGCCGGTGAGTCGGAACGACCGCGGTCGAACGATAACCGTATGGACGATATGGGGATCCCGTGCCGTAGTAAGGATCGCGATTGTAGCCGTAAGGATACCCGGAGCCATAGCCATACGGACGATGGTAGCCGGGGGTGACGACCGCGACCGATCCGGGAGGGGGCAGGCAGCCAGTGAAAAGGGTGCAGATGGCGAGGGAAGCGAGGAGGGTCTTCATGTGCGGAGGCTATCGGCTTTGGCCCGAAGGGCGAGTGCTTTGTTCAACGCCGCGCGCTACTTCATCCGGTCGAAGTTCCGTTGCAGGATCTGCCAGTCGGGCACGTCCGCGAGCTTCGCGCGCGCGTCGGTGATGATCTTCGCTTCGTTCGCATTCTTCGTCGGACGGTTCACCTTGTAGAAGGTGCCGAACATGCCGGGCCATGGGGCGTCGCAGAGTTTGTAGGCCGCGTATTCGTCGGTCACATCGTGCTCTGCGGGAATCTCCGGGAAGGTGCCGCCTTTGCGCGGAATCGCGGCGTCGAAGGCGCCGGGGAAAAACTCCACGCACTCGCTGAGGCATTCGATGAATGAGAACCCGTCGTGATCCATCGCGGCTTCCATGAGCTTGAGCAGATGATTCACGTTCGTTGCGGTGCCGCGTGCCACGAAAGTCGCGCCGGCGCTGATCGCCTGCTTCATCGGGTTCACCGGGCGATCGGTGCTGCCGCCGACGTCGGTCTTCGACTTGAAGCCGATGGGCGAGGT